>NZ_JALVTW010000026.1 GCF_027023985.1 Persephonella sp.
TCTTTTAAACCCCTTAATCAAAAAAATAGCAATCCCTGACCCTAAAACCGCTCCGTATGGCAGAGAAGCGAAAAAAGCCCTTGAAAAATCAGGAATATACCAAAAGGTAAGGTACAAACTTGTATATGGAGAGAGCGTAGGTCAGGCAACCCAGTATATATACAAAGGTTTAGTTGATGTTGGCTTTACAGCAAAATCAGTAGTTTTTTCTCCACAAATGAGAAACAAAGGTATTTGGGTAGAAATTGATAAATCTTTATACTCCCCTATAAAACAGGGGGCTGTTATCCTGAGGCACGGAAAAAACAACCCTTATGCAGACAAATTTGTTAAGTTTATACTTTCAGAGGAAGGAAAAAAGATCTTAAAAAAATATGGATATAGGGTAGATGAATAAAATCTCAGGTGAAATAGTTGAGATAAGCAGTAGTGAGAACATATCGTTGATAGCAGTTAATACAGGAAGTAGAATTTTATACTCTCTTGTTGTGGAAACACCTGAAACAGCTAAATATTTAAAAATTGGAGAAAAGATATACCTGCTTGTTAAAGAAACAGAGATAGCTTTAGCAAAAGATATGCAAAGTTGTCAAACATCTTTTTTAAACCAGATAAACTGCACTGTAGAAAAAATAATATCCGGAAAAGTTTTATCTAAAATAGTTTTAAACTGTGAAACTTGTCAACTAAAATCTATTTTGCCTTCAAAAGCAATAAAACAGATGAGTCTTAAGGAAAATGAAAATGTGGTAGCCTTAATAAAGGCAAATGAAATCACAATAATGGAAGCCAATGGATAGGGAATTTATTGAAACAATAATACTGACCTTTAAACTGGCAACATTAACAACAGTTATCCTTTTTTTTATAGGTTTACCTGTAGCATATTTCCTTGCATATTCTAAATTCAGATTTAAACCTGTTATAGAAACCATTGTTAGCCTTCCTCTTGTTCTGCCACCAACTGTTCTGGGTTTTTATTTTCTTGTTGTTTTTGACCCTAATGGTTTTTTAGGAAAAATTATTGAACATTTCTTTAATCTCAGGCTTGTTTTTACATTTGAAGGTCTTGTTGTTGGTTCTGTTATTTATAGTTTTCCTTTTATGGTTCATCCATTGCAATCAGG
The DNA here is from genome assembly GCF_027023985.1 of Persephonella sp. Taxonomy (NCBI): domain Bacteria; kingdom Pseudomonadati; phylum Aquificota; class Aquificia; order Aquificales; family Hydrogenothermaceae; genus Persephonella; species Persephonella sp. Next base: position 1,128 of record NZ_JALVTW010000026.1, read on the forward strand.
TTTTCAGTCAATACCGTCTAATATAATAGAAGCAGCTTATACACTTGGAAAATCAAAATTTGAAACACTTTTTAAAGTAATTCTCCCTAATATGAAACCGGCTATTTTGACAGGAATTGTTCTGGCATTTGCCCATACAATCGGGGAGTTTGGTGTTGTTCTTATGATAGGTGGTTCAATTCCCGGGAAAACAAAAGTGGCTTCAATAGCAATCTATGAAGAAGTTGAGGCTTTGAATTATGACAAGGCTAATCTGTATGCATTAATTTTGTTTATCATTACATTTTCAGTTTTGGTTATTGTTTATACTCTGAACAAAAGATTTACGAAGGCAGATAAGTTATGAAAATACAGATAAAAAAACAGCTTTCCGGAACAGAAGGAGAGTTTTTACTAGACATAGACATATCCATAAAAGAAGGCAGTTTTATAACCATTTTTGGAAAATCTGGAGCAGGTAAAACCACAATTTTAAGGGCTATTGCAGGTTTAGTAGATGTAGAGGGCTTTATACAGGTAAAAAATACAGTCTGGCTTGATAGCAGCAAAGGTATAAACCTTCCACCGCAAAAAAGAAAAGTAGGTTTCGTTTTCCAAGATTACGCTTTATTCCCCAATATGACTGTTGAAGAAAATATTAAGTTTGCTATGGATAGAGAGGATAAGCCTTTTCTTGAACATTTGCTTGAAATGACAGAGCTTTCAGGGATAAGAAACAGAAAACCGGATAGTCTTTCAGGTGGACAGAAACAACGGGTAGCCCTTGCCAGAGCTGTTGCAAGAAAGCCGGATGTTTTACTGTTGGATGAGCCTTTGTCAGCCCTTGATATTGATATGAGAAGAAAGCTTCAGGAAGAACTGATAAGGTTTTATAAAGAATTTAATCTTACAACTATTATGGTAAGCCATGATTTTTCAGAAATATTTCGTCTATCAGAAAAAGTTTTTGTTCTTGAAAATGGAAAAATAATTAAATCAGGTACTCCAGATGAGGTATTCATTCAGGAGAGAATAAGCGGAAAATTCAGATTTTCAGGTGAAATTATTCAGATTAAACAGGATGAAACTGTATATATTGTATCTGTTCTGGTTGGTAATACAGTCGTCAGGGTCATTGCTGACCCTGACGAGATAAAAAATCTGAAAACAGGCGATAAAGTAGTTGTTGTATCAAAAGCATTTAATCCATTTATTCTAAAGGTATAAGTGAACTTATTGCTTCAAGGGAGTTTGTCAAAAGAAGTATTCCAACGAATATCAGAAGCAGTCCACCAACTATTTCAATAACAAGGAAATACTTCCTCATGAAATTGAAAAATCTGAAAAACTGGTTTATTGCCATTGCCGTTAGAATAAAAGGAATTCCCAGTCCCATTGAGAATGCAAACAATAAAACAACCCCTTGCATAACTGTTTCTTGCTGGGAAGCATAAAGCAGAATTGCCCCTAAAACAGGACCAATACATGGAGTCCATCCGAAAGCAAAAGCAACTCCTACAATAAATGCACCTATGATACCTGCTGGTTTTCTTTTAACTTCTGTGGTTTTTTGCTGGTATAAAATCTGGTATGCCCCTGTAAAATAAAAGATTAGCAAAGCTATTGCTATAACAGGCAGAAGCCAGAAATCATTTAGAAAATCCTTTGTTCTGAAATATCCATATCCGTATAAAACAAGGGAAATACCAAATATTGCAAATAACCACTCTTTTGCCCTTTTAGACTGGAATACTCCAGTAAAATGAACACCAAGAAGTATTACCAGAACAGCTGCAATTTTTGAGATAATCAGCTTATACTCCTGCAGAAGCTGTCCAATAAACGTTGATGCAGCCCCTAATGCAGTAAACACTATAGAAAATCCGATAACAAAAGCTATCGCAGAATAAACTACATTCCAGTCTATTTTTTTGGTTTCTTCAGCACTCATCTGGGCTGCTGATACACCTGAGATGTATGCAATATAACCGGGAATTATAGGTAGAACACAGGGAGATAAAAATGCAATTATCCCTGCCAGAAAAGCAGCTCCTATAGAAACACTTTCAACCATCTCTTTTCTCCTTAAGGAATTTTTGTATCAGCCTTTCAAGATATTTCTCATCATTAGTGCCATACAGAATTTTCCCTATACTTAAATCCTTTCTTAAGATATATGTTACAGGCACGCCATATACTCTATATTTAGACTTCACATATCTATTTCCTATCAGCACAGGGATTTGTATATTTAAATCTCCTTTAATTTTTTTTATTTCCCTTAAATCCTTAGTATCTAACACCACTGCATAAAATTTTACACCTTTATCTTTATATTTTTTGTATAACCTGTTTACTATAGGTAGCTCCTCTTTACAAGAATGGCAGGTAGTAGTCCAGAATACAAGATAAACAACATTTCCTTTTAGACTTTTTAGAGTTACCATTTTGCCATTTTCATCTTTTAGGGAAAAATTATAAGGCTTTAGTCCTTTCGCAAAAGAGATACTTGCTATAAAAACCGTTAAAATCAATCCGTAGATAATTCTTTTATACATGATTAAACCCATATCCTAACTATACTTATTTATTTAAAATACTTTTGTAACAAAAACCTGATTATGTTTTCAATCATAAGGGGTTAGAAAATGGAAAGAATAACGCTAAAAGTTCAAAGATTTGATGGTAATAAACAATGGATAGATGAATACCAGATTGATATAGATGACAGAACCACAATTATAGAAGCCCTAATGAAAATACATGATACACAGGATCCATCACTTTCTTTTAGAGTTCAATGCAGGGCTGCAATATGCGGAACTTGCGGAGTTAAAATAAACAATGAAAAACATGTTCTTGCCTGCAAAACAAAAATTAAGGAACATCTACAAAATGGAGAACTATTAATCCAGCCTCTTTCAAATATGCTTGTTATAAAAGACCTTGTTGTTGACCACAAAGAGTTTTTAGATAAGCTAAAGGATGCAAAAGCATGGTTTGAACCTCAAGAAGAATTCCAGCCTGTATATCCTGAGGATTTACAAAAATTTGATAAAGAAACAGATTGTATCCTTTGTGGTATCTGTTATTCTACCTGTCCTGCATTTGAGCTGGACAAAGAATTTGGTGGTCCCATCAACTTTGTCAAGATTTTCCGCTTCTGGAAAGATAAAAATGATGCTTTAAAAGACCAGCGTATAGTAATTGCAGACCAGAACCATATAACAAGTTGTGTTCATTGTAAATACTGCACATTCTCATGTCCAAAACAGATTCCGGTTGAACAGGATATAATGCAGATTGAGTTTTACGGCAAGCAAAAAGGAATTATAAAGCAGCAACAGGAAGGTTTCGGCGGATTTTCTACGCCTTTTGGATTTTGATTATTTTCCTATTATATATTTTTCCCTGAAAAGAAGAAGCATATTATCTATCATTACAACAATAATAGGTGCAAGGAATACACCGATAAAACCGAACAGCTTCAAACCACCAAGTATGGCAAAAACCAGAATCATAGGGTGAATATTTGTTTTATCACCGATAACCACGGGCTTGATTATATTGTCTATGGTGCTTATTACAAATGTTCCATATAGGGTAAATAAAAATGCTGCTATAAATCCTTTTGAAAAGAGAGTATAGATAGCCACAGGCACCCAAACGAGAGAAGCACCGCCGATAGGAATAAATGCTGCCAGAAAAGTGATAAAAGCCCAGAAATAACTCATTTCCAGACCTATAGCAAAATAGCCAATAAATGACAGTATTCCCTGTGCTATAGCAGTTAAAACAGAACCTAAAACAACTCCTTGAATTGCCCTGTAGCTTTTGGATATCAGAAAATTTTTGTCCTTATCAGGCAAAGGAATTATGTTGTATATACGGTTATAAAGGGCATCTCCATCTTTAAACAGAAAAAATATAGAAATAATCATCATAACGATACCAATAATCAGAAGAGTTACATTTAGAAATAATCCTTTTCCCTGCTGGATAATAAAGGAAACAAATTGATTTATTATATTTTTTAATGCGTCACTTAAATCAACATTGATATTTAAGGATTTAAGAGCATCCATTACTATTTTATAGGCGTGAGAAATAACAGGGATTTCTCTGACAATCTGGTCAATATTTTTGTATTTTGAGATAAATTCAATTGCTTTTGGATAAACAGTAACAATC
>NZ_JALVTW010000027.1 GCF_027023985.1 Persephonella sp.
ATTATTAAATCTAAAACATTATAACCAATTTTATTTTCATTGGGATTTAAAATTTTGTATTTTTTATAGAAAATATATGTCATGCTTTGAATTTTGTTTATTTACTTTTTGTGAGTCTATCTAAAACTTTTTTTAAGAATTTTACCTTACCTGCACCCATAAATCTGGCTTTTATTTTCAGATTTTTATCCAGAACAATAGTTGTTGGCGTGCCAACCACCCTAAAGGAAACCATTGTTTTGTAGTCAGAAATCAACACAGGCAGGTCAAATCCCCATTCCCTTTTTCTTTCTTCAATAGTTAATATATCCCTTGTATTTAAAACAACAGCATAAAATCTAACTTTGTCTTTATATTTTTTAGCCAGTTCTGACACTTCAGGAAGTTCTCTTTTACATCCATGACAGTAAATCTGCCAGAATACAAGCACAGTAGGTTTTCCTTTGAAACTTTCTACACTGACCTTTTTACCATTTAAATCATAAAAATAAAGCTTTTCAATATTTTTAGCATTTGCTATTCCTGTAAAGACAAATATTGCCAAAATTAAACTAAGTGCTATATTTTTCACCTTAAGCCTCCGAAAAAGTATTATCAAAAATAAATATAACCCAAAAAGGTAAAAATGAATATAAGAGAGCAATTAGAAGAACTGGAATATCAGTTTTTACACCCGTCTGCCGCAAAAAGTAGAGAGGCAAAAAGAGAAAAAGAAGAAAAGGAATGTGATCTAAGAACAAAATTCCAGAGAGACAGAGACAGGATTCTTCATTCAAAAGCATTCCGCAGATTAAAACATAAAACACAGGTTTTTTTGTCCCCGGAAGGTGACCATTACAGAACAAGAATGACACATACATTAGAAGTGGCACAGATAGGTAGAACAATAGCAAAAGCATTACGCCTTAATGAAGACCTTGTGGAAGCAATAGCCCTTGGACATGACCTTGGGCATACCCCTTTTGGACATGCAGGGGAGTTTATCTTGAAGGAAGGGGCTTCATATCATCATGCCAGACAGAGTCTTAGAGTTGTGGAAAAATTAGCAAACGAAGGAAAGGGACTTAATCTGACTGAGGAAGTCCGGGATGGCATTCTGAAACACAGCAAAGGTAAATCTCCACTTATAGCAGAAGGAAATATGCCAAAAACCCTTGAAGGAGAAATCATAAGACTTGCAGACAAAATAGCCTATATAAACCATGACCTTGAAGATGCAATGAGAGCTCGTCTAATAGATGAAAATGATATACCCTCTGACATAAAAAAAATTCTTGGTGAAACAAAATCTGAAAGAATCTCAACCATAGTAAAAAGTGTAATTTATTCAACTATTGAAAATAATTACCATCATGTTGTTATGGATGAAAAGATATATAAAGCAATGTATGACCTTCGCCAATGGCTGTTTGATAATGTTTATCTCGCAAAACCTGTTGTTGACGAATTAGAAAAGGGAAAAGGAATAGTAAGGGCTTTATATGAATATTTTGTAGAACATTATGAAGAAATTCCATATTACCAAAAATATCTGGAACTATGGGGAGAATATGAACCTAAACAGGCAGCTGTTGATTATGTTGCAGGTATGACAGACAGATTTGCCCTGAAAACATATGAAAGAATATTTATCCCAAAAAGCTGGCATATCCTCTAATATTCTATAATCACAGTAAGATGGTCTTGATAATCATCTGCTACAGGAACATTTTGCATAGGAGGTATTACACCAACTATACAGAAACTCCTTTCAGTAAAATGTTTTTTTCTGCACCTTGTCATTCCTGAAATCACGCAGGTATTTTGAGTTCCATCTCCAAGGATGCAGTTTCTATAAAAAAGGTTGTAATAAAGTTTTCCCCCTGTAGATGCTGAATAAAGGAATCTTTTTGCCGGATTATTGCTATTTCCCCCTAATACTTTAACTGTGAAAACTATATTATTCTTAGAATTACACACAACTCTTAATGTGGTGTATGTTCTCTTAACTACACGGTCAAAAGGATTGTAAACTCCAAATGGTATATCATTTATCTGTGCATAACAGCTCCCATTGTTATTATGGTGATGACCTTTTGCAAAGGATTCCATTAACACTAAAAAACTAATTAGTATTATTCTTATTATTCTCATTTTTTTTCCTCCTTGGTAGGCCTGCATATATACTCCCCAATGTATGGAACTACTTTTTTTATAATATCTTTTGTTATTCTTATTTTAAAACTACATCCTGTGTAACCATAATCAATAGTTGCTGTATGTTCTCCCACTGAAATATTTTCAATGAATGCTTTGCCTTTATAACCTATAATTCCTACTTTTTTGCCGTCTACATAAAACCTTGTTCCAGGTTCAGGAAAAGTTCCATCAGGGAATCTTATTTTTAATCTGACAGAATTCATCTGCTCTGCCTTGAATTTTATGAGATATCCGTGATTTTTATAAGGCACAAATGTAATAACATTTTTATCTATATATGTTTTAACATCAAGACTGGAAGGGTCTATAGATATCTCATTTGGATAATACGGATAAAGGGTCGGAATGAATAATGTTCCTTCTTTGTCTGTTTCACCGGCAGTTCTATTATTAACAAGCACTTTCGCATTTTTTATTGGAGGTTCTATTTTCACTATTCCGAAACTATCTTGCATTGCTCTTCTGAGGAAGAATTTTCCTCCTAAACGGACAAGACTTCCCTGTAGTCCAATTCTATAAGATAGAGGATTATCAAATCCTGATGAATAAGAAACTTCCGAGTAAACTGTCGCATATTTGGCATTATAACTTAAATCTCCATAAATATTGTTATATCCCTGTGTTTTGTCTATTCTTCCTCTGAAAAAGAATTTATCAAAGGGGTTGTATTGTTTATTAATACTAAGTGAGTATTTAGTTTGGTTTTCATTTTTCTGATAATCTAAACTTGAGTAATATGATTTTCCAATGGGTATATTTATGGAAAAACGGAAAGATTTATTACTTGTTTCAGATTTATACGTGTTGTAAGACAAAGATATACTTACCCTTTTAAAAATATTTTTTGAGTAAGAAATATTTATATTAGTAGAATCCGGATGGTCGAAATATGTTCTTTTGATATAAGAGAAATTTAGAAAACCGAACTTAAATAATCTAAAACCAACAAGAGCATCATAATAATCTTTCGGTTGACCGTAAACATTTGAAGGCATAAAGAAATTATTTGAACTTTTTATGGCAGAAAGTCGAAGTCTTAAGAATTTCAAATTTTTTGAATAATTTATACCGTACTGAAAGCCTGTTGAGGATTTCCTTTTATTATAAGAAAAAGATATATTGGGGGATATTAAACCAAATTTACCTAAGAGATAAGAGATTTCTACTCCTGTATTTAATCCATCCAATCCCTGTAGATAAAAGCTAATTCCTCCTGTCAGGCTATCAGTGAGTCCTTTTCTGTATTCGCTGTTTATTACAAATTTAGAGTATTCAAAGCTTTTATTTAAATAGTTTTTTCTTAAAAATCCGGCTGTAAAAAAGTAATCTTTTAGGCCTTTTTTTAACAGATTTCTATCTGTTGCATAGGGAATTTCAACAACTTTTTCCCTCCCCAAAATGTCTCTTATAACAACTTTGATATTCCCTTCGGGAGTTATTACAGGAATATCTTTTATTTCAAAAGGACCCGGTTTTAGATTCTGGGAAAAAACTTTTGCATTTTCCACAAAAATATCAATTGATGATGGAACGGCTATCTTTCCAGAAAAATCCGGTAAAGGATAAGTAATAATATCAGGTCTCAGGTCATAATTTGTGCCTATTCTAAAACCGCCAATTCTAAGATAGTAATTCCATATTGAATTCTGAAGATATATATCTCCAAAATCTATTTCCCTTATATTTGACACGTCATCTATACGAAGCAAAGAATCCAGACGTATAAGCTTATTTTCTTCTTGATTATAGTAATGAACAAAATCTGTATAAAAGGTTTTATTTGAAAAAAAGTAATTAAAATTGAGCTCTGTTCTTAGCTCATTGTAAGTGGAATAGTTAGAATACAAAGAATCATATTCTATAAACCATCCGTTACTTTCCACAGGAGTTATTTTTTTTCTTTTAATTTCTACTTTTTTCTGGGAAAAGTATTCAGGAGGAACTTTTATGTTAGCTGTAAGAAGATTATAGTTTATATTTACTTCTACATCTTTTATACAACTTATACACACATAAGGTTGTTTTTTTATAATTTTAATAACATCTGAAGGTATTTTTGTAAGGCCAATCCGTTTAAGTTCTGACTGTTTTACATATAGACTTTTTTTTTAATATATACGATAGAATCACCTAAATACATGTTATTTATATATAACCCTAATATGTAGAGTTGCAGGCCTTTTTCTGCTGAAATTACAGCTGACTGGATAAAGATAAACAGACTAAAGATTAATAGAAATCTCTTTGCCATCTTCAAGTGTTATTTTTATTTTGTCCGGTATCTCTTCAAATTGTGCTACAGTATATTTGCCGTTTTTATTAACGAACTTTTTGATAGTAAACTTAACCTCTTTTTGTGGAAGAATGTAAAATGCATAGTCTTTGCTATATATTTCTTTGTCTCCTTTAAAACATTGAACATTAATTATCCGTGTGAATCCGTTACCTCTATTTTTTATATCAAGAACTATCTTGTCCTTACCTTTATATACCGGAGATACGTCTAAATCATAAGAAATATTCACTCCTGGAGGATTAATGAATACAGGAACACTTACATGTAAAACAATCTGAATAGCCGTTTTGATTTTTTTGGGATTTTTTTCCGGTTTTATTTCCTGTGGAATTTGTTTCACTATTAGACGATATGCTTTTTGAACTTTACCATCAAACGACCCTAAATAAGCAAGCTTAACAAGCTGTTTTTGTCTCGGCTCAAGTTTTATATACGGAGGAACTACAACTAAATCCTCTGTATCTTTTAGAATAAATTTTCCATTTCCATCCTGATCCCATTTTTTAACTTCTGTTTCTACGGTTATTGTTTTTTTGTCTGTTAAATTTTCTATTTTAAATACAGCTGTATTTTTTTCAGCAGACATATAAATTCTTATTGGCTGTATAGAAAAATCAAGGGCAAAAGTCCTGTTTATAAGAAAGAAAAAAAGGGGAAGGAGGATGAGAAAAAATTTTTTTATATTTTTCATTAATTAATCACCCTCCTATCCTTTTCAGTATGTTATTGTTAGAGTGACTGTATCAGTGTAAGTTCCTATACTTACATTTTGACCTGATGATATATTTGTAAACCTTAAAGCTGCTACCGGAGGTTCTTTTGTTTCGGCTGTTGCACTTAAAGGAGTAGTAAATACATCAGGACTATATGCAGATGAAGATGAATATTGAATTAAAACTCCCAGTGAGTATGCTATTTTTTCATCAGGATCGTCAGCCTTTACCAGATATCTACCATTTGCGCTGGTTGCTGATATTGTAAAATTTGTTCCTTTTACGCACTTAAAAGAAAATGCTGCACTTTTTGATGTCACCGGAGGTTTGTAAGGATTATACTCTAATGTTACATCAGACAAAGAAAGTATTTCACAATAAGGTTGAACTGTTGCTGTCACTGTGTAATTATCTGTTGCAGTTCCCTCTGCAACAGCTACGCTCCACGCAACCCCTACCCCTAAAATTGAGGCTACAATTTTTCTTTTCATTGTTCTCACCTCTTTTTATCTAAAAGGGGCAGATATACCCTACCCCTTTTATCTTTTAGTAGCTTATATCTACTGTTACAGTTCCTTGATATGTATCAACTGATACATCCTGTCCTGCTGGTATTGTAATGGTCATAGCAAAACTTTCTTCTCCCGCCATACCATTGTTATCTGTTCCGGAATTAGATGTTGGGGTAACAGAAATGTTTAAAGAATCCCCTGTGTTTTGACCCTGAAGAGCTGATGGTGCAGTTACAGTAATGTTATAAGAAGTTCCTTTTACACAGTTAAATCCTGTTGTAGCTGAAGCAGTTACAGCTTCATCAGCATAAGGGTTGTAATTAACAGAAATATCTTGTGCCCCATTTGTTATTTCACAGTAAGGAGAAACTGTTGCTGTAATTGTGAAATCGTCAGAAACTGTTCCATTTCCTGCTGCCATAGCAGCAAATGGGATTACTGCAGCTGTGAGACCTGCAATTACTAATTTTTTCATGGTTTTTACCTCCCTTTGTTATTATTAACTCCCCCGGGGGAATATTTAGCATTATTAAGAGTTAATAATTAATTATTATTTTTTTCTTTCATCTAAAATTTAAGTTTCCAATGCATATCATGTCAATTATTTTCCAAATTTGATGATTTATGCTTAACCCAGTAATGAACGGTTTGAACCTTTATATTTAATATGTTTGCAATTTCCGTTAAAGTTTTACCCTCTTTATATAATTTAATTGCTTCTTTTTTTAGGCTAGCTGGATATCTTTTTTTATTTCTTTCTACTAAAAATCTTGAATAGCATTCCTTACATAGATAAGTTTGCCTACCGTTTACTTTGCCGTTTTTTACGCAATTTGTGGAATTACAATTAGGGCACTTTATTGTGTTATTTTTAGCCATTAGATAGAAGTCCACCCCCCATTTAATAACGCTATGGTTATTATTAATTTACATCTAAAAAATTATTAATGATAGCTATTATCAAAATTTGATGATACTATTTGCCTGATATCGAGTATAAAAGCTATAATACTTGAGATTAAAAACTCTTTACGGGGATAGCTATTGAAAATCAGAATTGGAACGAGAAAAAGTAAGCTTGCCTTGTGGCAGGCAAATTATGTTGCTTCTCAGCTAAAAAAACATTTTCCAGATATAGAGGTAGAACTGATAAAAATAACCACCAAAGGAGATAAAATACTTGATGTTCCTCTGGCAAAAGTAGGAGGTAAAGGTCTTTTTGTCAAAGAAATAGAAGAAGCAATGCTCAGAAATGAGATAGATATTGCTGTTCACTCCCTAAAAGATGTTCCTACATATTTTCCAGAAGGACTCGGTCTTGTTGCAATAACCGAAAGAGAAGACCCAAGGGATGCATTTTTATCTGTAAAGTATAGTTCTCTTGATGAAATGCCTTCTGGTGCTGTTTTAGGAACAAGCTCCCTTAGAAGAAAAGCCCAGATTTTAGAAAAAAGAAAAGATCTTGTTATAAAAGACCTCCGTGGAAATGTTGATACCCGTATAAGAAAACTTGAAGAAGGTCAGTATGACGGAATAATCCTTGCTTATGCAGGATTAAAAAGGCTTGGACTTGAAAACAAAGTTAAACAGATTTTTGAGCCTGATTATATGATACCTGCTGTTGCACAGGGGTTTTTAGGTATAGAAGCAAGGCTTGATGATGAAAAAACAAAGCAAATTGTTTCTGTTTTAAACCATAAAGAAAGTCAGTTAAGGGCAGAGGCTGAAAGGGCATTTTTAAAGACCCTTGAGGGCGGTTGTCAGGTTCCCCTCGCCGCTTATAGCGAAATAAAAAATGGAAAACTGAAAATAACCGGTTTTGTGTCTGACCTTGAGGGAAACAAAATTTTCAAAGACAGTCTTGAAGGAGACCCTGAAAACGCTGAGAATATAGGTAAAACCCTTGCAGAAAAACTCCTTAACGCCGGAGCAAAAGAGGTTTTAGAGGAAATTTACAGAGGTAATTGCTGAGGGTGAACGGAAATAAAATTTTTTATGCTCTAATACTTGCCGGGATTATTTCTTTATTTCCTAATATAAATCTTTATGAATTTAGAGGAGAGGAGTCTCTCCGGGTTATTGTCGCCTATGAAATGCAGGATAGCGGTGATTATCTGCAACCCCATTTTCTTGGAGACCTTTATTTTAATAAACCTCCTTTATTTAACTGGCTGATAGTGGCTTCTTCAAAATTTATTCCCTGGTCTGAGCTTACAGCACGGATAGTAACTATTTTTTCTCTATTCTTAACTGTTTTGCTGATTTATTTTTTCTCCCAAAAACTATTCCAAAACAAAAAGCTTTCCTTACTGGCAGGATTAATATATATAACGTTTATTGATATTCTATTCTGGTATGGTTATCTGGCAGAAATTGATGTAACTCTTGCTTTTTTTGTTTTTCTAATGTTTATACTCCAGTATGTTGGCTATTTTGAACGAAAGGCATATTTAATCTTACTTTCCGGTTTAGTAGCTGGCCTTGCCTTTTTGTTAAAAGGATTTCCTGCTTATGTATTCTGGGGACTGACTTTTATTACCTTTATCATTTATAAAAAAAATTGGAAGGATTTAATAAATCTGTATCTCTGGACTTCCGGCATTATTGCACTATTAGTTCCTGCCTTGTGGATATTAAACACAGATAATCCAAATCTTTATCTTCAAAAATTACTTATTGAAAGTCTTATCAGAACAAAAGGCAGTTCAAATATCCTGAAACTATTTGGGCATTTTTTAACTTATCCGCTCCTTAACTTTAAACAGCTTTTGCCGGCAAGTTTTATTGTTCTTTTGATACTTGTAACTGCTTATAGAAGGAAAATAAAAGTAGTCATCCCATCAGAAATAAAAATACTTTTACTTACAGCTTTTATAAATTACATTCCATACTTTCTGGCTGTTCATAGCAGAGGCAGATATGTTATTCCCCTTTTTCCTGTTATAGCAATAATTTTTGCTTACTTGATTGTGAATACAGGAAAGGAAAAATGGGTAAAAATTACTGTCTGGACAGCCTCTATTCTGATTGCCCTTAGATTTTTACTTGGTTTCGTAGGATTTCCTATTCTTATGGAAAAGAAGGCCTCCCGTAAAAGAGCTGCATATGATATAGCTGAAACAATAGACTTATCTAAAAAAATCGCCTGTGATTGTAAAAGGGAAAAATCTGTATGCGTTTATCTGGATTTTATGAAAGGAAAAGCCCTTAAAACCTCCAGATATATTCCTGATTGGGATTATGTGATAGATTGTTCTAAACAAAATCGTGGAAAACTAATTAAAAGTTATGACCTTCACGGAAGAATATTAAAACTCTACCAAAGGGAAAAATGATATACCGTGTTATAGCTGTTCATTTAACAATTGTTGTTCTTAAGATTTTTTACACCATTTTAAATATAACTGACCTTGCTACAGAAGAGGCACAATACTGGGTATGGTCTAAAAATCTGGATTTATGTTATTACTCAAAGCCTCCTTTAATTGCCTATATGAATTTTATCTCAACCTCAATTTTAGGAGACACAGAACTTGGTGTCAGGATAAACGCCATTTTAATTGGGTTTTTAATTGGAATTATTGTTTATCTCTTTACAAAGGAATTATTCAAAGATGAAAATCTGGCATTTTTCTCATCTGTTTTTATAGTTGCTGTTCCTGTTTACCAGATAGGTAGCTACATATTCCTGACAGATGCTCCTCTTGCACTTTTTTGGCTTTTGACAATTTATCTGTTTTTTAAAGCTACTCAGGAAAACAGACCAGTTTTATGGATATTAACCGGAATATCTGCCGGTCTTGCATTTTTATCAAAATTTTTAATTGTATTATTCCTCCCTCCTGCCTTAATCTATTTGTTTCTTTATAAAAGGAAGATTTTCAAGGAAAAATGGTTTTATGTCTCCATTTTAGTTGCTTCTGTTTTTACAATCCCTGTTATCTGGTGGAACTTTTATCATGATTTTGTGACCTTTAAGCATGTGTTAAATCTGGAAGGTGCTAAAAAGAGTGTCTCCTTTAATAAATCTCTGGAGTATATCGGAAATTATTTAGCCTCCCAGATAGGTATAAACTCAATATTTTTCTTACCATTTTTTGCCTATGCAGTTTATAAAGGCTTTAAACAGAAAAAAGACCACAGAATTTTTTATTTGTGGATATTTCCTGTATTTGTATTTCTAATCTTTCTTTATATGGCAAGGAAGAAAAACATTGAGGCTAATTGGCCTGCATTTGGCTATGCAACTCTTTATATTTTAACAGCCTATTTTATTTATACTAAGAAATGGTTCAAATCTTTTATAGCAGGATTTTTATTATCACTGTTGCTAATCTTTACTCTTTTTTACCCATTTTATATAGATAAACTTGGTTTAACAAAAATATATCCACCGAAAGTTGACCCATTACACAGGCTTGTAGGCTGGGAAGGTCTCGGTAAAAAAGTTTCTCAGATAACAAAAAATCTCCAAACTGAAAAATATTTTGTTTTTTCAGAAAGCTATCATATAGCCTCAGAACTATGGTTCTATATGGATGGTCATCCACGTATCTACTCGGTAGTTATAAACAGAAGGATGAACCAATTTGATTTATGGCCGGGTCTAAAGCAGTTTGAAGGAAAGGGATATACAGGTGTATATGTTTCCCGTTGGGGATTACCTAAAAAGATAAGACAGTCTTTCAAAAGGGTCAAAGCCCATTACACTTATGATATTATTTATCGTGGCTGGAAATACCGAACAATACATATATATGTTCTGGAGGATTTTATTAAACTATATCAGGAGAAAACAAAAGGATACTGATGAACAAGCACCTGAAGTTTGTTTTTGAAGTTTACAAACCATATATGAAACTAAAACTCCTTGCCATAGGAGGTTCTCTATTTGAGTCAATTGCTCTAACCGGCCTTGCTTACATCATAAAAAATGTTGTTGATGATGTATTTATAGCAAAAAGCTACGAAAAACTGATTTTTGTAATTGTTGTTTTGATTATCCTTGCTATTTTGAAACAGGTAGGATTTATTATAAAAGATTACGGTATGCCCCTTGTTATATACAAAGCTTCCCGGGATTTAAGATTTAAGGTATATGAAAAAATTTTGAATGCTTCACCGTCGGTTTTCAGGAAATACACACCAGGGGATTTAATAGGAAGGGCTGTTTCTGATATAGAAAAATTTGGAGAAATCATATCCCGTGTTGCCACAAATATAATAACAGAGGCATTTACAATAATTGGTATATGCGGAGTTTTAATATATAGGGACTGGAAATTATTTCTAATCTTTGTTCTGGTTGTGCCACTTCTGGCATGGGCTTTAGAACATTTTGGAGAAAAGAGAAAGAAATACTCTAGAAAGGTTCAGGAAAGCATTGGAGAGTATATACACCATCTTAGCCAGATTTTATCAGGAATAGAGGTTGTAAAACTCTTTAAGAAAAAAATATTTCTCCATATTTTTAACAAAATCAATGAAAGACTGTATGAGAGACAAAAGAAAAACAAGTTTTATGAAACAATCTATCTTTCAACTGTTGAGATAATAGCTTACACAGCTACGGCCGGAATTATATTTTATGGTGGAATTAGGATTATAAACGGAGACTTAACCCCCGGGGATTTCTTCTCATTTTTAGGTGGTGTTTTTATCCTTGTAAACTCGTTGCAGGCATTCCAAAGGGGAGCTGTTAATGTAAAGGCATTAAATCCAGTTATAGACCGTCTATTAGAAGTTTTAAATCTGCCTCAGGAGGAAGATAAAGGAATAGAATTTACAGGTCTAAAAGATAAAATTCAGTATCAAAATGTTTCCCTGTCTATAGATGGAAATCAAATCCTGAAAAATATAAATCTCACAATTAAAAAAGGTGAAAATTTAGGTATTGTAGGCCCAACAGGTTCAGGAAAATCAACACTGGTAAAAATCTTACCTGCTCTGATTACAGAATATGAAGGAAAGGTCTTAATAGATAATCATGAGCTCAGAGAATATTCTCTGTCTTCCCTCAGGGACAAAATAGGTATGGTTTCACAGGAAGTAATAATCTTTAATGATACCCTTAGAAATAACCTGCTTGTTGCAAAACCTGATGCTACAGAGGAAGAATTAATAGAAGCCCTGAAAAAAGCCAAAGCAGATTTCGTATTTAAACTGGAAAATGGCCTTGATACAGTCTTAGGAGAAAAAGGCTCCAGACTTTCCGGTGGAGAAAGACAGAGAATAGCAATAGCCCGTATATTCCTGAAAGACCCTGATATCTTGATTGTAGATGAAGGAACATCAGCCCTTGATGTTGAAACGGAAGAATACATAATGGAAGAGATAAACAGACATTTCTTAGATAGAACAGTAATCATAATAACCCACAGATTAAAACTCCTTGATATAACAAACAGAGTAGTAGTCATAGAAGAAGGTCAGATTGTTGAAGAAGGAACAAAAGAGGAACTCTTAAAACAAAAGGGTATATTTTACAGGTTTTCAACCATATCATCCTGATGATGTTAGAATATTATCCAGAAATTTTTCCTTAAAGGAGGCAGATTGTTTTATTTATTCCTTGTTGTTTTTATAGGAATACTGCTTTATCTGGAATTTAGACCATTTAAAAGGATTTCCCTATTAGAAGAAAAAATTGAAAAAAATAATTTTGAAAGACCCCAATATCACAAATATAACGTAATTGCCCATATACATACTCAGTTTTCCTTTGACTCACTTGGGAAACCATCAGACATTAAAAAAGCAATGGAAGAAAATAATATAGATTTTGTTTTTGTGACAGACCACGATAATGATAACTACAAATATTTTGAGGATGAGAGAGTATTTGCAGGCATTGAAAAAAATACACCGGATGGAAGACTTCTTTTACTTGGAAATGAGCTGCCTGTAATATCTCATCCTAACAACTTTGAGTTTGAGCACTACAAATGGAAAGGAGAGTTTAGACCTGATTATCTTTATGAAATAATAAATATAAAAGACGGAGTTGTCTGGAACAAAGCATTATCAATTATTTCTTTATTAAAAAATATTATTATCTTTCCTGTAACATGGAAAATTCTGCACAAATGGAATGCCCTAATTCCCCTTGAGAAATGGAGTAGGCTGTATTTTGCTCGAGCAAAAGGTCTTAAAATGATAGGTGGACTGGATTTACATATTAAGCTTGTTTATCAGGAACATACCCATGGGATTTTAATCCCCTCTTATCGTTCAGGCTTTAAATGGCTGGTAAATCAGGTTTATTCAAAAAAACCTTTAGAAAAAAAATCTGATGTTTTAGAGGCATTGAAACAGGGAAATCTCCATCTCTCACTGAAACAAAAATACGGCGATTTCTGGGGAGAGAATAACGGGAATATATATTTCCCCGGAGATAAAACACCTTTAAATTCAAAACTGTTTTGTATTTTTAACCACAAAAAAACAGTAAAAATACTAAAAAAAGACAATCAACCTGTTGTTATAACAAAAGAAAACAGTTTTTTTTATGAACCGAAGGAAAGCGGCTTATACCATTTTGAAGTTTATGAATATGACCTTAAAATAGGAAATCTTTATTTAGGGTTTAGACCTGTTGCGATTACAAATCCTTTTGAGGTTGTAAATGGCTAAAGAAAGAGTAATTCCTCCTGACTGGGAACTGAGAATAAGATGGAATGTAAAGCTATTCAGGGCTATCAACAATAAAAGAAGCAAATTTTTAGACAAATTTTATAAATACTACTTTAGACTTGGGAAAAGCTATACTTTGCCTCTTTTTCTGCCGTTTTTTTATATTTATGGTAGATGGGAGGCCTTAATTCATCTGACAATCTCTCTTATCATAACCGGTATTCTGATGCCGGCCTTAAAATATACATTCCGTCATCAAAGACCTTCAAAGCTACTGGAAGATGTATATCTACTTGAGCCTGTTGGCTTCAAAAGTTTTCCCTCTGCTGATGCGGCTTACGCCTTTACCCTCCTTGGTGTTATTCTTTTTTACGGTAGCTGGTGGATTATATTGTTATTCATAATTTATGCTTTACTGATAGCCTTCGGCCGTATTTATATGGGGGCACATTTTCCAATAGATGTCCTAGTAGGAGCATTAACAGGAATTATATCAGGGATAGCAGGATACTATTTAAAAATATATTTAAAGGTGTTTATCAATGGATATTTTCAATTACCATTCTGACTGCAGAGAAGGGAAGATAGAGATTCTTCCGTCAAAAAGATTAAAAACAGTCAAAGACCTTAGTGTTGCTTATACTCCAGGAGTTGGAAAAGTTTCAGAAGAAATTCATAAAGACCCGGAAAAAGTTTATGAATATACCTCTATTGGCAATCTGGTTGCTATTGTAACCAATGGAACTGCAGTTCTGGGGCTTGGGGATATTGGCAATAAAGCAGCAAAACCTGTTATGGAAGGTAAATCTGTATTGTTTAAACTGTTTGCCGATATTGACGCAATAGATATAGAAGTGGAGGATAAAGAGCCTGAATCTTTTGTTAGAACTGTTAAATCAATTGCTGGGACTTTCGGTGGAATAAATCTTGAAGATATAAAAGCTCCTGAATGTTTTCAAATAGAAGAAAGCTTAAAAAGTCAGTTAGATATTCCTGTTATGCATGATGACCAGTGGGGCACTGCAACAGTTATACTTGCCGGTTTATGGAATGCTTTATATCTGGTTAATAAAAGGATATCCAATGTAAAAATAGTCATAAATGGTGCAGGTTCCTCAGCACTTGCTACTGCGCAACTACTAAAAAAAGCAGGGGCAAAAAATATATATGTTCTTGATAGTAAAGGACTTATTTCAACTTATCGCACAGATCTAAATCCTTATAAACAAAAAGTTGCTGTTAATGAACCTGTAAAACAACTTGATGAGGTTATAAAGGGAGCAGATGTCTTTATAGGTCTTTCTGTTGGAAATATTCTGAAAGAAGAAAATCTAAAAAATATGAGCGAACATCCTATAATATTTGCCCTTGCAAATCCAATACCGGAAATATATCCAGACCTTGCTTTAAAAATCAGAAAAGATGGTATTCTTGCAACAGGAAGGTCAGACTTCTACAACCAGATAAATAATCTTATATCTTTCCCTTATATTTTCAGGGCAGCGCTTGACACCCGGGCTAAAATAAATATGGATATGCTCATATCAGCATCAAAAGCGATATCAGAAATAGCAAAACTACCGGTTCCTGAATATATAACACAGATATACGGAGAAAAATTTGAATTTGGAAAAGAGTATATTATCCCCAAACCATTTGATAGAAGACTGCTTCTAAATGTTCCTGTGGAAATTGTAAAAGCTACCATACAAACAGGAACAGCAAAGATAAATATAGATTTACGAACTTATCCAAAAGAGCTTGAAAAAAGACTGGAACGGATAGAGAAAATAAACCCTATATGTAGTCTATAACTCCTGTCTTGCCTCCAGCATAAGTTTTTTCATTTTTCTGACGGCTTCGTCAAGTCCCATAAACACAGAATTTGCAATTATTGAATGCCCTATATTAAGCTCCTCTATCTCCTCTATTGCAGCTACAGGCTGAACATTGGTATATGTCAATCCATGGCCGGCAAAAACTTTTAAGCCTTTTTCTTTGGCATATTTTGCAGCCTTTTTTAATCTTTCCAATTCTTTTTTTATCTTTTCGTCTGAAGTTGCATTTGCATATTCTCCGGTATGGAGTTCAACAGCATCTGCACCTACTCTAATAGAAGCGTATATCTGGTCTTCTTCCGGGTCAATAAACAGAGCAACATTTATACCGTTTTCCTTTAATTCTTTAACAAAATCTTTTAAATAATCTTCCATACCTGAAACATCAAGACCGCCTTCTGTTGTAATCTCCTGTCTTTTTTCAGGAACGAGGGTAACCCTTTCAGGTTTTATATCAATTGCAATGTTTTTCATCTCCTCTGTAGGAGCCATCTCCATATTAAGAGGAATTCTTTTGATTGTGCATCTTAATCTAATCACATCTTCATCCTGAATATGCCTTCTATCTTCCCTCAGATGAAATGTTATCTGGTCAGCTCCAGCGTCCTGTGCAATAAGAGCTCCTTTTACAGGGTCAGGTTCATAGGTTTTTCTTGCTTCTCTGATTGTTGCAATATGGTCTATATTCACTCCGAGCTTCATCATATCTCCTTAAGCTAAATATTTTTATTACCGATAAATAAAATTACCAGAAAAAACATAAAGGTAAAAGATGCTAAAGAAAATACTGCTTTTTCTATTGCTAACTGTTAATGTTGTTTTTGCTATAACAATAAAGCATGCAGACCATTCTACATTTTACAGGGTTGTTCTCCAGACAAATAAACCTGTAAAGTTTAAAACAGAGATTATTTCAGGAAAGATTCTTTCCATAAAAATAAAAGAAAAAAGCAAAAGAGTAAACAAAAAACTTATAAAAAATCGTTATATAAAAAGCCTTGATGTGCTTTATTCTAAAAACTATACAGAGTTTATCTTTGAGACAACACATAAAATTAAGGATTTTAAAATTCATACTTTAAAACATCCTTATAGGATAGTTATTGACTTTTATAAAAAATCCCAAAAAACAACTACTTCTTATGAAGACCCTATTTATAAGCTTATTGTCCAATATGAAAGGAAACGCAGATATGTATATTCAGATGGTAAACATTTCAGAAAAAAAATTATAGTTATAGACCCGGGACATGGAGGAAGAGACCCAGGGGCAATAGCCAATGGTTTAATAGAAAAAAATGTTAATCTTAAAATAGCAAAAAGATTGAAAAGAATTCTTGAAAAAGACCCGAGATTTAAGGTTTGTTTAACCAGATACACAGACAGATACGTTGGCCTTTATGAAAGGACAGTAATTGCTGTGAGAAAAAAAGCTGACTTGTTTATCAGTATTCACTGTAATTCTTCTCCTTCACATTCAGAATCAGGGACTTATGTTTATACTTTAAACCTGAGAGGAGCAAAATCAAAACTGGCTCGTCTTGTTGAGCAAAGAGAAAATAAAGCAGTTATAAGATACGTTCGGGTTAGTGCAAATCCTCTTGTAAACAGGATAGTGGCAGACCTTGCAATTAGCACAACAATGACAGAAGGAAGAACTTTTGCTTATTATCTCAGGAGACATTTAAGAAAAGTAACCGTATTCAGAGACATAGACAGTGCTAATTTTGCCGTTTTAAAAACTCCGGGAATTCCTTCTGTTTTGATAGAGACACTCTATCTAACAGACAAACATGATGCACAACTGCTAAGGAACGATGAATTTTTAGATAGTTTTGCTTATTCTATTTATGATGCTATTGTTGATTACTTTTTCAGGGAATAGTGGATGATAGTAGGCATAGATATAGGAAACACCACAGTTGAGATAGGTTTTATAACTGATATATCAAATATAAAAAGCTACAAACTAAAAACAGACCATCAAAAAACAGTTGACGACTGGTTTATAGATTTTCATCAAATTTTAAGTATAGAAAAGTTTCCCAAGATTAAAAATTTCGTGATATCTTCAGTTGTTCCTGTAGTTGAAAAAAGAATTAGCGCAGCTTTAGAAAAAACAAAACTGGCAAATGTCCTGTTTTTAGGTAAAGATATAGAAATTCCAATAAAGAATAATTACAAAAATCCTGAAGAGGTAGGTATTGATAGATTAGTCAATGCGTGCGCTACTGTTAAAAAACACGGTGCACCGGCAGTTGTTGTGGATTTTGGAACGGCAATTACATTTGATGTGGTTAATGATAAAGGAGAATATGAAGGAGGGGCGATTTTCCCCGGTATAGATGCCAGTATTCAAGCTTTGTTTTCAAAAACAGCAAAACTTCCGGCGGTGAATATAGAAAATGTTGAAAGAGTTGTAGGGAAAACAACTACAGAAAGTATTCAGGCAGGTATTTATTTTGGATACTTATCCATTATTGAAGGAATGGTTGAAAAAATAAATAATGAATATGATTATGAACATAAACTTGTTATAACCGGAGGGAATGGGGATATTATCTCAAAAGGACTAAAAGTTGAACATATATACGACCGTTATCTCTCTATGGAAGGTATTTACCTTATATACAATAGTTGCTTTTTATAAAAAATACATTTAGTATATTTAATAACCTAAAGGAAAGGAGGTAAAGAGAGATGGAGGCAACCTACGGAGGAATTCCACCGGCCGAATTAATTTTATTTGTTCTTATGTTGACAATGTTAGTTGTTCTTTGGGGAACAATCATGTATAAGATGGGAACTAAGGAGAAGTAATGTCTTTTGAAGAAAAAGAAAAAAAGGCCTATCCTTTTGCCTTTGTTGGCTTTTTTGTTACAGAAGAAGAACCTCTTGATATTCTGAAAGAAGATGTAACTCCAGAACAGATAGAAGAAATACAAAACCTGATTAAAAAATATCTTTTTAAAGAGGGCGTTGACGTGGTAGTGGCGCCCTTTATTGTTCCACCGGATCAAGTTAATGATGCATTGCACCAGTTAGCTGATGCAGTATTTAAACCAGATGAGGAGCAGGCCAACTAAGATGGTAAAGGTTATAATCTCTGGAATTTTAGGTAGAATGGGGCAGAGAATAGCCCATCTTGCCTATGAAGATAAAGATGTTGAAATAGTAGGTGGTGTTGAAAGTCCTGATTGTGTCCATTCCCACGATAATGTGGGAGAAGTAATAGGGGCAAATATAGATGCGCCTATAGTTTCAGACCTTTCAAAAATTATAGATAAAGGTGATGTAATAATAGATTTTGCAGGTAATACAGAGGCAGTTTTGGGTCATGTAAGGTTAGCGGCAGCAGATAAAAACAAAAAAGCAATGGTTATAGGCACAACAGGTTGGACAGAAGACCAGCTAAAAGAAATAGAAGAACTATCTAAAGATATTCCTATTGTCCTTGCACCAAATATGAGTATTGGTGTTAATCTCTTGTTTAAGCTGGTGCAGGAAGCTGCAAAGGCACTAAAAGATAAAGGTTATGATATAGAAGTGGTAGAAATGCACCACAGATTTAAAAAGGATGCCCCATCTGGAACAGCTGTTAAAATTGTGGATATTTTGAAAAAGGAAACAGGAATTAATAAAGTTATTTACGGCAGAGAAGGTATATACGAAAACGGCCGTCCTTCTGATGAAATAGCGGTTTTTGCCCTTAGAGGCGGTGATGTTGTCGGTGAACATACTGTAATATTTGCCGGAATAGGAGAAAGAATAGAACTTACTCATCGTGCAGGCTCAAGGGATATTTTCGCGAAAGGTGCAGTTGAAGCGGCTAAATGGGTAAAAGATAAGCCTGCAGGCCTTTATGATATGATGGATGTTCTTGGACTTAAATAAAAAAGTATATGTCTAAGAAAAAAGGAATTACTCAATATTTTTCAATAGGAACAATAGGCCTTCATCTTGTATCCGGTGTTATAGTTGGAGTTCTCATAGGATATTATCTTGATAAATTTTTCAATACATCCCCATGGCTTACTATTATATTCTTCTTTTTAGGCTTAGCTGCAGGTTTCAGGAACATGTATAAAGATGTCCAGCGATATGTGGTTCATGGAGAAGATTTTGAAAATCCTGAAGAAAATAATGAATCAAATAAATCATCAGAAAATAAAAAACAATAATTTTTAAAATTGTTTGATATTTTTAGAAGCTATTTATCGATGATAAACAAAAGAGAAGGAAAAAGAAAAGCTCGCTAATATAGAAGTTATTGTAAATAAAAAGACACAAAATATTTGTAAAATGATAATTTACATTATCGCTCTCTAAAACCTTCTAGAAATGTTCTGTGCCTAATATATTTGTTCTGCAACAAAGAGATACACTTTCTACCTTAGCTGTTTCCCTAGCTTTTGAAGTTCCTATCCCATATAGTTCAGATAAAACCCAGTAATTAGGCTAAATAAAAACATTTAATTTGGCAAGTGTCCTTCAAGGGTTAGCAAAGATTTAAAAATTTTTTTATAGATCCTCGCTGGAGGTATTAAGTTGCATCAACTTTTGCGAAGCAAATTGGCGACCGAATGGGAGCAGCCTCCAGTAATGCGAATATATTTTCTATTATATTCTCGCTAATACCTGTAAAAAGCCAATTTACACAAAAATATATTTTCTACTCAAGATGCAAGAAAAGGGATTTATATTTAGTATATTTATTCTAATATACTTATTCATTTTCCATGTGGCCTTAAAAGTGAAATTTATATCCTTACCTAATTTATTTTAGCGGTTTCTTTTTGTGTTTCCATTTCTTCTTTAATTGCTTTTATAAGTTTTTCTCTCACTTCTTCTTCTGAGCCTTTTATTCTACAACCAGCTGCGTCCCTATGGCCGCCACCACCGCATTTTGCAGCTACTTTCTGGACGTTTACTTTGCCTTTTCCTCTAATTGAAATTCTCCATGTCTGATGGTCTGGTTTTTCTATCATTATGAATGCAACTTCAACCCCATCAATTCCTCTTGCAAAATTAACAAATCCTTCTGTATCCTCTTCTGAAGTTTCTGTTTCTTGAAGGAATTGCTGTCTTACGGTAAGAGATGCTATTTTGCCTTCTTCATACATTCTTAAAGTGGATAGCACTTTATTTAAAAGTTGAAGGGTCTGTGGTTTGTTTCTTTCAAATACCATTGAAGATACATATGAAGGGTCAACTCCTTTTTCTACCAGATACTTGGCAAACTCAAACGCTTCCTCATTTACGATGTTATGTTTGAAAGAACCTGTATCTGTGATAAGTCCTGTATAAAGACAGGTTGCAATATCTTTGTCTATCAACTTCTCATCCCATGCTTTAAGAAGCCTTCCGACCACTGTTGTAGTTGAAGGTGCATAAGGATCAACATAATCATTTATGCTTTCAAATACACCACCAATATGATGGTCTATTCTGAGATATTCATTTGCATAAACAGGTGCATCAGTTCTGTACATTCCTGCTGCATCTAATATAACAGCCAGATTAAATTTATGGTTAATTGGGAGTTTTTCTATTTTGTCCACATAAGGCAAGAAATCATATATGTGGGGGACATTATCTTTCATTGCCATTCTGACATTTTTCCCCTGTTTCTTTAAAAACTGATACATTGCAAGCATACTACCTATACCATCACCATCTGGGTTGTGATGGGTGACCAGCAGTATATCTCCTTCTTCTCTTTTAAGTCTTTCTATGGCAGGAATAACTTTTTCCATTTTTCCACCTCAGAGATTTTTATTCTCATACGGGCAGATATCAACTAAATAACATTTTTTACATTCTGGATTTTTTGCTTTACATATGTACCTGCCAAAAAGAACAAGGGCTTTTGATATATATACCCAATTTTCCTTTGAGAAGAAATTGGCAAGGTCTTTTTCTATCTTATCTGGGTTGTTTGATTTGGTTAATCCAAGTCTTTGACTTACTCTCTTGACATGAGTATCAACTACAATAGCTGGTTTATTAAATGCATTAACCAGAATAACGCTTGCTGTTTTTCTACCTACTCCGGGAAGTTTAACTAAGTCTTCAAGTGTATCAGGAACAATGCCATTAAATTCTTTAACTAAGACTGTGCAACATTCTTTTAGTAATTTTGCTTTTCTTTTATAAAAATTAATCTGTTTAATATCTTCTTCTATCTGTTTTAGAGGAGCTTTTGCTATAGATTTTGGATCCGGATATTTTTTGAAAAATGTTTCTGTGACTTCATTGACTTTTTTGTCTGTGGCTTGCGCTGCGAGTATAGTTGCTACCAATAGCTGAAATGGATTTTCAAACTTTAAATCAATCCAGGGTTCTGGAAAATGCTTTTTAAGTCTTTTTATAATTTCTTCTTCAGTTATCTTTTTCATCTTTTCTTCTTAAAATAAACTTTTTTGT
>NZ_JALVTW010000028.1 GCF_027023985.1 Persephonella sp.
AAATATCCTTTTGCAGTGTAGTCTTTAATAAGTTCAAAGAATTCTGAAATATGGAAAAAAATATCCTCTATATTTTTCTTTTTAGAGAATACTTTTTTAATTAGAGTTAATTCAAGATTGTTAATATTTTCTAAGAAAATAGTAAACTCAATTTTAAGGTTATAGTGCAGTTTTCCAAGAGAAATTAGTTCTTCCTTTAGCTTTGATAATTCATTATGGATAAACATACTATAGAAATTAGTTATTCCTTGAATTTCCTTTATTTTCAGTTCTTCAATATTTCTTTCTTTTAAGAATCTTTTTATTATAGGTTCTTTTAATAACTGGAGAAAATATTCTTCATATGCAGACTCTATTAGATCCTTAAACTCTTTTTCAGATAAGATTTCTTTTTTCATAGCATTTCCTTCCTGATTTTTTGCAAAAAGTTATGGGCAAGTCTAACTGGTTCAGGGAGTTTATAATTGCCTGTTGATTTTATTGCTACTTTTAAACTGCTTTCAACTGAAATATTATTTCCTGGAGAAACAAAAACAGGATTTGCATTTTTCCTTGTTCTGAGGACATAGCCTCTGTGTTCACCATCAACATAAACAGGCTGATAAGCAAATCTGCGGTTTTCCGGCTCTTCAAACTCACCGATTAGTTTTGATTTTCCTATTCCTATACTGACTGTATCTGTTACCACTCCAAAATGGGCTGCAATACCCATTTTCCTCGGATGAAGTATCCCCATCCCGTCTACCAAAAAAACATCAACCTGACTTTTAAGCTTTTTGTAGGCTTCCAGTATCACTGGAAGTTCCCGATATGCAAGAAATGTTGGTATATAAGGAAAATCTATTTCTTTTGTTGCATAAACAGTCTCAATAATTTCAAAATCATTTTTTATATCTACTACAACTATTGAAGATATTGCTGTTGTTGGATTTTTCCATATATCAGTAAAAGTTGTATCAATACCTGCAACATATCTGACCTTATCAGGTGGTATTCTGTCTCTTAGATTTAATTTCTTGGATAACTTAGTCTGCTCAGCTTTTAGCTGCTCTATAAGTTCACGGGAAATATTTTCCGTTTCCATTAAAACACCACCAGATTATCCCTGTGTATAACCTCAGTAAATTTCCTATTTAATAAATTTTCAACCTCTGAAGATTTTTTGCCTTTTATTTTTTCAATCTCTTTATAGGAGTAGTTAATAATTCCTTTTCCGATGATTTTGCCTTCCTCGTTTAATATAGCAACAACATCATTTTTAGAGAATATTCCTTCAAAACTTTTTATACCTGCCGGAAGAAGACTTTTACCACCACGAATGGCCTCTTCTGCGCCTTTATCTATTATAATTCTTCCTTTGGGGGCTGACAGAAGTTTTAGCCAGCTTTTTTTTCTGGATAATTTTGTGCTTTTTTCGGGATAAATGAAACTTCCTGTTATTTTTCCGGATAAAGTCTGGGAGATTATATCTTCTTTTTTAGGAGAAATAATTACAGGAATACCATGGGAAGTTGCTATCTGGGCTGCTTCAAGTTTGCTTCTCATTCCTCCTGTGCCAAATTTAGATTTAGAGGTTCCTGCGTATTGAAGTGCTTGTGATACGTCCTTTATTTCTTCTATAAGCTGTGCCCCTTCCTCTCCCGGTTCTCCTGTATAAACTCCACCGGCTGTAGAAAGGATAATAAGCAGGTCTGCATTTGTTAAAACTGCAACATGGGCAGCCAGAAAATCATTATCCCCAAAAACAATTTCTTCCACTGCGATGGTATCGTTTTCATTAACGATAGGCACAACTTCCATATCAAGAAGCCGATTTATTGTATTCTGGGCAAGAACATATCTTTTTCTTTCCCGTAAACCTTCAATGGTGAGAAGTATCTGTCCAATATTTTTTCCATATTTTGAAAAAATTCTGTCGTAAATTTGCATAAGGTAAGCCTGCCCGACAGATGCAACAGCCTGTTTGTCTGTAATAGATGTAGGTTTTTGTTTAAGACCTAGTTTTTTTACACCTGCCAGAACAGCTCCTGAAGAAACGATTATAAATTCTTTGTTTGAGTGCTGGGATATATTTTCTGCCAGATTTTCTATAAAATGGGTATCTATTGAGTTGTTTTTCTCCAGAAGTTGAGAACCAATTTTTATAACAATCCTATTTGTATTTCTTATTAACTGGGATTTTTCCATATATTTATTCTATCAGCTATTAATTGCAAATATAAGATATCCTGTGTGGGCAACCATTCTGTCTTCAGGTCTGAGCCTGTCCGGGACCGGTTTATAGTGCCTTTCAAGAAGTTCAACAACTTCTGTTTTAATGAAATTGTTTTTTTCAAGGGCTTCAAGTGTAAGACTTATCTGGTTAGTTGTTGGCACAAGAAAACCTATAGGAGCTCCTATTTTTAATGCTTTTTTGATATTTTCAATATATAACCATGGTTCCCTAACATCTATAAATGCTGCATCAAAATTCTTTTCAGGCAGTTCTTCTGAAAGGTCATGATGTTTTATCTTAACGTATTTTTCCAGTTTTGCCAGTTTAAGATTTTCATAAGCATTTTGTATATATTTTTCATTTTTTTCGTAACAATAGATTTTTCCTGATGGTTTAACAGCGTTTGCCATAACAATGGTCAAGGCTCCGCTTCCAACTCCTGATTCCAGAACTTTCATACCATCGGTTATACCAAGTTTAAGAGTTATATAACTGCTGTCTTTTGGGTATATAATCTGGGTTTTTCTTTTTATACCGTGGAGAATAATATCAAAAAGGGTAGGGCGAAGTATCAGAAATTCATGTCCTTTATGGGTTTTTATTGTCTGCCCGTAATCTTTTTTTAATAACTCATCATGGTTTATATTACCTTTATGGGTTCCAAATACTTCGCCCTTTTTTACTACTAAGAAAAATGTATTTTTTTTATCCTGAAGCTGAACTGTATCCCCTTCTTTTATCATCTTGTAAGCAGGTTCAAACTGAATTCTTTATTGTTATACAGGTCTATTGAGTAATTGTCCCAGAAAACACATGTTCCACCTGCTATAAATTTTCCACCGGATGGGTCAACATATTCAGCAAACAGCACGGTTTCTTCTTCAAGTTTTGATTCTGCTGTATCTTCTCCGTGAACAAGAGGTCTGACTTCCGGTCTTCTTGTTACCAGTGTATCTGTGCAGGCAAGCATAACTTTTTTAATATTATCCGGCAGATTATAAGTATCAGACGTAACTATCAAAAGATTATCATTATCGTAGTTGTTTATATTATCAATTACAATATCCCCGTTGAAATGAATTCCAAATCTTTCGGAAAGAGTATTACATGTGTCTGCAATTCTGTCTTCATTTTTGTAATAGCCGAAAATTCCTACAGTTTTACCTTTTTTAACTAACTCTTCAATAAATGCTGCTTCATCTTCGGAAAATGGTATCTCCGGATAGTTGAAAATAATTGTGTCGTAATCTGCAAATTTTTCTACTTCATCTACTTCATCAATCTGTATACCTGCTTCTTTTGCGTATTTTTGAAGTTTTGAAAAGTAATAATGGTCAGATATTATAAATTCTTGATGTGCAGTGCTCCATGCAACTTTTCTCATGACGCCTCCTCTATATTTGATAATTTTTTATATATTTCAATTATTGCCGAAAAATCTTTTTCTTCAAGATTATTTGCCCTTGCACTGCTAAATAGATTAAGGGATTGACCTGTAAAAATTGCAGGAAAGTTTAATTTTTTTGCTATATCCTGTGCATAACATATATCTTTGTGGAGTAAAGCCAGAGAAAACTGAGTTGAATAATCATTTTTCAGTATTTTTTCTTTTTTCGCTTTCAACAGTCCTGAATTTCCAGCACCTTTTTCAAGTATTTGAACTACCGTATCCAGAGGTATTCCGGCTTTTTTACCAAATAAAATACCTTCCGATAAAACCACCATCATTGAACCTAAAACAGCGTTATTAATCAATTTCATTGTTGAGGCTTTGCCATAATCACCCATGTAGAATATATCTTTACCGAAATTTTTAAATACATCCTCTATTTTCTCAAATATTTCCCTATCCCCGCTAATCAAAATAATAAGCTCTTTATTCTGGGCAGGAATTACACTGCCTATCACAGGTGCTTCAATAAATTCTGCCCCATTGCTGATAAGCAGTTCTGCTATTTTCCTTGCCGTTTCAGGATGGATAGTTGTAAGGTCTATGAATATTTTTCCTTTAAGGTTAGCTCCAGAATTAACTATTTCTTGATATACTTCCTCTGAGGACTGGGAACCAAAAAGCATTGTGATAATAATATCCCTTTCTTTTATCAATTTTATCAGATTTTCTTCGTAAGGAAGACCACTTTCCCTCGCCTTTGATACTGTGCGGTTCCATACCTTTATATCATATCCTGCTTCATGCAGGTTTTTTGCCAGAATAAGCCCCATATGTCCAAGACCAATCCATCCTATCTTCAATTTAAACTCCATCTTTCACCAGTTTGTATATGAAACTATCAACAACTGCCTGCCATGAGGCCTCTATGACGTTATCAGATACTCCAACTGTTCCCCATTTTTTCTCTTTGTCCCTGCTTTCCACAAGAACCCTTATTTTTGCTGCTGTTCCGGCACTTTCATTGACTATACGAACTTTATAGTCTATCAGTTCAACTTCTGCAAGGGATGGATATATATCAACAAGGGCTTTTTTCAGTGCTCTGTCAAGGGCATTAACAGGACCGTATCCCAGTGATGCTGTATGCTGGTAATGGTTGTCTATTTTTATTCTAACTGTTGCTTCTGACACAGGCTCTTTATCTGTATATCTTCTAGCAATCAGAACTCTGTAAGCGTCAAGGTCAAAATATTTTTTTAGTAGTCCAAGATGTTTTCTTATAAGCAGTTCCAGAGATGCTTCTGCTGCTTCAAAATGATATCCGTAATTTTCTAATCTTTTTATTTCCTGAACAAGCTCTGCAATTCTTGGGTCTTTTTCGTCTATATCTATGCCTAACTCTTTTGCTTTGTATATGATATTTGATTTTCCTGCAAGATCTGATACAAGGATTTTTCTGCTGTTTCCTACAGCCTCAGGATTAATATGCTCATAAAGTTTTGGATTTTTAAGGACTGCTGATGCGTGGACTCCACCTTTATGGGCAAATGCACTATCTCCAACATAAGGCATATTTTTAGGAACAGGAAGGTTAACAATGTCTGCAACAAAGTTAGAAACTTCTTTGAGTTTTTTAATGTTTTCCTGTGGAACTGTTTCATATCCAAGTTTCAAGGTAAGGTTTGGGATAATAGAACAGAGATTTGCATTTCCACATCTTTCTCCAAAGCCGTTTATAGTTCCGTGAACTTGAACAGCCCCGTTTAAAACAGCCACAATAGAGTTCCATACTGCTGTATCGCTGTCATTATGGGCATGAATTCCAAGTCTTCCGTCTAATCCTTTTTCTTTAAGTTCTTTTATTATTTTTTCTATCTCGTTTGGGAGAGTTCCGCCGTTTGTGTCCGCAAGAACAAGAAAATCTGCACCTGCTTCTTGTGCAGTCTTCATAACAGCATAGGCATAATCAGGGTTTGATTTATATCCATCAAAAAAGTGTTCACCGATAAAAACAACCTCATCGGTGTTTTTCTTGAGAAACTGGACAGTGTCATAAACCATCTCAAGATTGTTATCTAAAGTAGTTTTAAGAGCTTCTATAACATGCAAATCCCATGCTTTTCCAAAAATTGTTATGACAGGAGTTTCTGCTTTTATTAGATTCTGGATAAGGGGGTCTTCTTCTACCCTAAGGTAAGCTCTTCTGGTTGAGCCAAAAGCTGCTATTTTTGAGTTTTTCAGATCAAGCTTTTTTACTTTTTTGAAATATTCGTCATCTTTTGGATTTGAACCTGGCCAGCCGCCCTCTATGTAATGGATACCAAAATCATCTAATTTTTCTGTAATTCTTAGTTTATCTTCTACAGAAACACTAACTCCTTCGGCCTGTGTTCCATCCCTTAAAGTTGTATCATAGATAAAAACCTTTTTTTCCATCTGTATTTACCCCGTTTCTAAACCTGAAGTTTAAATTTTAGCATAGCTGATAATTTTAGTTTTTATCTTGGAAGGGTTTATGATTTTTTACAGTCTAACAGGGATATTTCTTTCCTTCAGGTATTCCTTGACTTCCTGAATAGTTAGTTCTTTAAAATGAAAAAGTGATGCTGCCAGTGCTGCATCTGCTTTTCCTTCTGCGAATGCCTCATAAAAATGTTCTTTTCTCCCTGCTCCACCTGAGGCTATAACAGGAATTGAAACTGCTTCACTGATTGCTCTGGTCAGTTTTATATCGTAGCCGCTCTTAGTTCCGTCTTTGTCCATTGATGTTAGCAGTATTTCCCCTGCTCCAAGGTCTTCAACTGCCTTTGCCCATTCTATTGCATCTTTGCCGGTTGCTGTTCTCCCTCCGTGGATATAAACTTCCCACTTGTTCTCAGCAACCTGTTTTGCGTCTATTGCAACAACAATTGTTGAAGAACCAAATCTTTTTGCAGCTTCTTCTACTAAGATAGGCTCCTTAACTGCTGCAGTATTTATAGAAACCTTATCTGCTCCACTTTCAAGGAGTTTTCTGATGTCCTCAAGGGTTCTTACTCCTCCGCCGACAGTCAAGGGCATAAATACTGTCTCTGCAGTTGCTTTAACAACATCAAGTATTATATCC
Organism: Persephonella sp.; assembly: GCF_027023985.1. NCBI lineage: Bacteria > Pseudomonadati > Aquificota > Aquificia > Aquificales > Hydrogenothermaceae > Persephonella > Persephonella sp. The sequence goes on from NZ_JALVTW010000028.1 coordinate 6,715, forward strand.
CTGTCCTCTGCTGAGGCTGTTATATCCAGAAAAACCAGCTCATCTGCACCTGCTTCGTCATAAGCCTGTGCAGCTTCAACAGGGTCTCCTGCATCCACAAGATTAACAAAATTAACTCCTTTAACTACTCTTCCTTTGTTTACATCAAGGCAGGGGATAATTCTTTTGGCCAGCATTTATACTCTCCTCTAAATCTGTAGGTATATCTTCTATATGTTTTATATCAAAATTTTTTAAAGATTTTCGAAATTCTAAATCTACAGGAATTCCTTCCCTTTGGAACATATGGGATATTTTTGAGGATATCTTTTCTCCCTGTTTATCAAGGTCTGTAAGGATTATTACAAGGTCTTCATTCTCCAGTTCTTCCAGAATATCGTAAAACTTTTTTCCTTTTATGGAGTATATATGAGTGATGCCGAATTTTTCCAGTTTTTGCTTGTCGTTTTTTCCTTCAACTAAAACAACTGTTTTTTCCTTTTCTGAAAACTCTTTTAATCTTTCAAGCCAGTCTTTTAGGGAGGCAAACTCCATCTATTTCCTTTTAAAAAGGGATTTTAAGAAAGAAATAAGTTTTTCTACTATTTTTGCAAGGGCATTTTTGTCAACCTCTTCTTCTTCAAGCCTATCTTTTATATATTCTTCTCCTTTTGTTTCCTTAAGATGTTCAAGTATTTCTGTGAAAACTTCCAGAGGGTTAAATGGTTTTTCTAAAATGGCTGTTATCCCCAGATGTTCATAAAATTCTCTTTCATCTGGGGTTAATTTTTTACTCAGAATAATAAATGGAATTACCTTAAGATGCTCATCTTTCATATAATTAATTATTTCCCAGGTAGGTCTGCCTTTTAGCCTTTGTTCTGCGACTATTCCATCTATATCTGTATTTTGTTTTACAAACTCTTTGGCCTCCTCCATTGATGTTATTTGGATAATCTCCGAGCCACTAAGCTGGGCTACTTCATTTAAAACTTCGTATGTTGCTTTATCTTCATCAAGCAGTAATATTCTCATGGCATTCCTTATACAAATTTTATTTCAGGTAGCTTATCAATAAATCCTTTTTCATAGGCTTCTTTCAGGAATAATTCAATTGCTTTTTTACCCCTTTCACCGTAATCAACGGTAAGGTCATTAACATACATTCCTATAAATTTGTCTGCCTTTTCCTTTGACATATCCCTTGCAAATTTCAGGGCATAATCTACAGCTTCTTCTCTATGTTCAAGAGAGTATTTTATACTTTCCCTGAGAATTTCTGAGATTTCTTTCATTGTTTCTTCGCCTAAGTCTTTGCGAATTACGTTTCCACCTAATGGAAGTGGAAGACCGCCGGTTTTTTCATACCACCATTTTCCAAGGTCAACGACACATTCAAGACCTTCATCTGCATAAGTCAGCTGCCCTTCATGGATAATAAGACCTGCATCTACTTTCCCTTCTTTGACAGCTTTTATAATCTGGTCAAATGGTATTACTTCATAATCAAAATCAGATGTTCCAAGGAATAATTCCAGTGCAAGAAATGCAGAAGTTAATGTTCCTGGAACGGCAATTTTTTTGTTTTTTAGCTCAGAAGGATAAAATTTTTCCTTTGCCACAATCATTGGACCATAGTTGTCGCCCATACTTGCTCCGCTGGAAAGGAGGGCGTATTTGTCTGCAACATAGGGAAATGCATGTATAGAAATAGCTGAGACTTCATATTCTCCTTCAAGGGCTTTTCTGTTTAATGTTTCAATGTCAGAAAGAACATCAACGAATTCATAACCTTTTGTATCAATTTTTTTGTGGTTAATTGCATAAAACATAAATGCATCGTCTGAATCGGGGCTATGTGCAACTCTAATGACTCTTTTTTCCAACTTTATTTACCTCTGAGAAGTTTTAATAAATTTTATAATAACCTTGTGATTTTTCCAAAGTTTTCAAAGTCCGGAAAAGGTTTAGCTTTTATTACTATCTTTCTTTTTAAAAATGGATGGAAAAAGGATATTGTGTAAGCATGTAAAAGCTGTCTTTTAACATTTTTCAATAGCGGATTATTTGTTTCTTTAATTCCGTAAGTCTTGTCTCCCACTATAGAGAAACCTATTTTTGCAAGATGTATTCTAATCTGATGTTTTCTCCCTGTAGGTATCTGAACTTTGAAAAGTGTAAATCCGGAGGACTTTTTCAGGGTGTAAACAATACTTTTTGCATACTTTTTTTCTACAGGAATATTTATAACCTTTTTCCTAAAGGGTGCTTCTCCGACTGAGATTGCCAGATATATTTTTTCTACCGATTTGTCCTGCCACAGTTTCTTAAATTTTTCAAAGACTTTGTTATTTTTTGCGAACAAAAGCACACCGGAAGTTTCCCTGTCAAGTCTGTGGATTGCCCTGATTTTATGGTCTTTTTTGAAAGATCTTAGCAAATCCTCAACGCTCCCCTTTTTACTTTCACTTTCTATAAAAGGCGGTTTGTTTACAGCAATTATAAATGGGTCTTCATATATTATTGAATTCTCAATACTCCAGTTTTTTGTTTTCTGATAAACAGGAAGTTCAACAATATCTCCAGCTTGAAGTTGATGGGAAGCTATCCATACTCTTTTGTTGTTTACAAAAACAAGTTTGTTATCTATTAGCTCTTTTGCTTTTTTCTTTGATATACCAAGCTGCTGTGCAACAAAATCCTTTAATGTCTGGCTTTCTTTTACCTTAACTTTTTTCATTCTGAATTGGTTTTAATGTTTTTTAGAAACTCTAAGATATATCCTTTTACCTTTTTAAGCAATATTACACCATGTCCTTTTCCTGAAACTATTAGTGAAGTTCCATTATTTGTTTCCCTCATATATAATCTTGAATATTTTTCGCTACCAAGTGGGTCATCTAATGAAGATATAAACATTGCAGGATTCATATAAGAAGATAAAGACAACTTGATAATTTCTTCTCCTATTATAGCTGGAGAGCCAGGTGATATACATACAATTGCTGAGATATCATGCATAGATACAACCGGTATGATTGAAGTTGCACCTAATGATGCGCCTATAAGAATTATCTGTTCTGAGTCTATCTTTTCATTTTCAATTAAATAATCTATCCAGAGGGCTATATCTTCAGGAATTTTGGAAAAATTTACTTTTCTATTACTTTTTCTAAAGAATGAAATTAAATCAACAGAAGCAGAAAATTTTTCTTTAAATATTATTTTATTCTCTTTTCCATTTTGAATTATGGAAAGGCCATGACCTCTAAGGTCTATTAAAAGAGTTGCGTATCCTTTTTCTCTTAATTCTTTGGCAAATTCAGACCAGATGATATGAGTTGTTCCAAATTGATGGGCAAAAATAATTACAGGGTATTTATCTTTCTTGATGTCAGGGTAATAAATATAACCTTTAAGAACAAAACCATCATTTGATTTTATTGTAAGTTCTTTTGAATACACCATTCCAAAAATTATAAAAAAAATAAGTAAAATATTTTTCATAATGAATAATCTTAAGTATGCTTAAGATATCTTGCAATATATCTTGCTTTTTCCAATTATTTATTTACCATATTTAGTATTAAATAAGAAGAGGTTTAGGGTATGAGAATAACCGATATAGATAGGGCTTTATCCCTTGCCACTGATAAAGAGTTATTTCCAATTATTGATAAAGTCCTCTCAGATAAAAGGCTCTCCTTTGAAGACGGAGTAAAGCTATTTAAAACAAATGACCTGTTAACACTTGGAGTTCTGGCAAACTATAAAACAGAGAAGCTCAACGGAAAATATGCATATTTTGTTATTAACAGACAGATAAATCCTACAAATATATGTGCCCTTGATTGTAGTTTCTGTGCATTTGCCACGATGGATAAAAATGACCCTAAAGCCTATGAGATGAGTTATGAGGAAATTCTGTCTAAAGCAAAATATGCTGTAGAAAATGGAGCTTCTGAGGTTCATATTGTAGGTGGGCTTCATCCTGACTGGAGTTTTGATGTTTATTTAAATATGGTTTCTTTGCTTAAAAAGAATTTCCCTCAACTTCATATAAAGGCCTTTACCGCTGTTGAGATAGATTATTTTTCAAGAATATCAGGCCTAAGTTATGAAGAAGTTCTTGAAAAACTAAAAGAGGCCGGTTTAGGTAGTCTCCCCGGCGGTGGTGCGGAAGTTTTTGCACCAAGGGTAAGAAGAATTATTGCTCCAACAAAAATAGGCTGGAAAAAATACCTTGAAGTCCATAAAATTGCCCACAGACTCGGTCTTCATTCAACAACAACTATGCTTTATGGTCATGTGGAAACAGTAGAGGAAAGAGTTGACCATATGCTCAAGATAAGAGAAGCTCAGGATGAAACTGGCGGATTTACATGTTTCATTCCGCTGGCATATCAACCTGAAAACAATGAACTAAATATAACAGACCACACCCATGGTGTTGATGACCTGAAGACTATAGCCGTTTCCAGACTTATATTGGATAATGTTCCGCATATAAAGGCATACTGGGTAATGATAGGAGAAAAGATTGCACAGGTTGCTCTTAATTTTGGTGCAGACGATATGGATGGAACGGTTATGGAAGAAAAAATTGCCCATTTTGCAGGGGCAAAATCCCCAACTCAGCAACAAAAAGAAAAGCTTATCAGACTAATTAAAGAAGCCGGAAAAATACCTGTTGAAAGGGACACACTTTATAATCATGTAAAGGTTTACAGTTAGTTAAATATTTAAAATTTTGTATTTTTAACCGGATTTCTAATTTTTAAGCAATTTCAAAAACTAAACGGAGTGTTATGGACAAAAAATTTCCTGTTGAGAAAAGAACACCTTTTCAATACTTTCTTGCTTTTGTAGTTTTATTACTTGTTGCGCTGATATTTATTATTGCACTTGTTGCTATTCCTTATCTGGTATTCATCTTGCTGGAAATTCTGTTTAAAACCCTCCAGTTTGGTATAGTTTTTATTGTGGTTTTCTGGGTTGTTGTTGTTTTAATCCTATGGATATTAAAGCTTTTAGAGGTTATGACAAGGAATGGATAGACCTGTAGGAGTAGAAACAGACAAGGATGTTGTTATTATTGGAGATATTCACGGCTGTCTGATTGAGTTTCAGGAAATGGTCTCCAAAATTCATAGCAGATATGGTGAAGATACCATCATCGTATCAGTAGGGGACACAGTTGATAGGGGAGATTATAACGTTGAAACCCTTGAATACTGCTTTGAACTCCAGAAAACAGGCAGATTTATAGAAATTCAAAGTAATCACAATCTTAAGCTGTATAGATGGTTTAAAGGACGGAAAGTCAACATTAGCTCAGGAATGAAAAAGACCGTTGACCAGATTTTAAATATGCCTGAAGAAAAGAAGAAAAAGTTCAAAGAAAAGTATATCCGTTATTATGAAAGCCTTCCTCTGTATCTAATTATAAATGGTAGTGTTGTTGTAGCCCATGCAGGAATAAAAGATGAGATGATTGGAAAAGCAAACAAAAAAATAAAGGATTTTGTTATATTTGGGGAAACAACAGGCAGATATACAGAAGAAGGTTTTCCAGAAAGGATAGACTGGACAAAAAACAGAAAGGTTGATAAATACTCTCCAATCATCGTTTATGGTCATGTGGTTTTTGAAAAACCTTATATAAATAATAAAGCCTATGGTATTGATACCGGCTGTGTTCTCGGTAATATGCTGACTGGGTATAATCCGTTTAGGGATGAGTTCTTATTTGTCCAGGCAAAGAAGCAGTATTTTTCATTTGATTAGTTAGGATTCATTAATATGTGATTTATCATACTTTCTTAAATTTCCAAATCTCACCTTTAGTCATATATCCAAATTAAAGGATTTAATTATGAAAATCGCTAATCCTTACGGTCAATTTGTTTCTATTTCGGACAAAGAAAAAGATGTTTTTCTCCTGATAATAAGGCTCTATTGGGGCTGGTTGTTTTTCAGGGCAGGATTATGGAAATTCGTTAATTATCCGCAGGCTTCAGGATTTTTTGAGCATTTAGGCCTTCCATTTCCGGAATACTTTGTGATTTTTATAGCTTCTGTTGAGTTATTAGGAGGAATACTGCTGTTTTTTGGCCTGTTCTCACGGGTAGTTGCCCTTATTCTCACATTCAACATGATAGGTGCATTAATAGTAGGCCATCGGGAGATGCTGTTTTCTGTTTTTTCAAATCCGGAAGATTTTTACACTGCACCACCTTTAACTTTTTTAATTGTTTCAATGGTTGTTTTGTTTTTTGGTGCCGGAAAATTTTCTCTGGATTATCTAATCAGCAAAAAATTAAGTTATTCATTCTAAATAAAAGGAGGCTGTTATGAAAAAATTAGCAGTTATATCAACAGTTATAGGATTTAGTGCAGCAGGAGTTGTATCTGATGCTTTATCCTTTGAAACAGGTAAAGTTTCGGAAAGCAGGAATGTTCTTATTTCTTCATCTGAAGAGATGAAATGCGGTAAAAAGATGAAGGAGATGAAGGAGAAAATGGAAAAATGCAGAAAAATGATGAAAGAGGCATCCTGCGGTTCAAAAATGAAGGAATGCAAAACACTTCTTAAGAAAAAAGAAGGTAAATGTGGTTCTATGATGAAAACAAAGCAAAAAGCCAAAGAAATGGCTTGTGGACAATGTGGGTCTAAAAAATGATTTCAGGAACAGGGCTGGGTTTAAGGCTTCCTTTTATAGAAGAAATCTATGACCACAGTGAAAAACCGGAATGGTTTGAGATAGCTCCGGAAAACTGGATAAAAAAAGGTGGATATCTCCGTAAACTTTTTGAAAATTTAAGACAGGATTTTGATTTTGTGGCTCATGGGTTGTCCCTTTCAATAGGGAGCCCTGACCCTGTTAATTTTGATTTTCTAAAGGAATTAAAAGATTTTCTGGATTATTATCAGATAGAAATTTATTCTGAGCATATGAGTTTTTCTATATATAATGGAAAAAACAGCTATGAGCTATTGCCTATCCCTTATACCGAAGATGTAGCTCAGTTTATCTCAGACAAAATAAATCAGGTTCAGGATTTTTTACAGAGACCATTTATTTTTGAAAATGCTTCAACATATGTGCGATTTCCTATTGGAATGGATGAGCTGGATTTTTTTGAGATGGTGATAGAGAAAACAGATTCAAAAATGCTCCTTGATATAAACAATATTTTTGTAAATTCTGTTAACCATAATTTTGACCCCTATGAATATATAGAGCAGATTAAACCGGAGTGGGTAGCCTATTATCATATAGCCGGACATGAGAGGATAGATGATTCTCTTATTATTGATACACATGGAGCAGATATAATTGAAGAAGTTTATAAATTGATGGATTTTACGCTTAAAAAAATTGGCAGCAGACCTGTTTTACTGGAAAGGGATAATAATATTCCACCTTATGATATTTTACTTAAAGAGTATCAAAATCTGAAAGGCAGGGTGAATGCCATTGAAAAAAGAAACAATCAGAATTTACAACAGCTTTTTTAAAAGTTTATTTTCAGAAAAAAATATTACTAACCTGCCGACACAAAAAATAGAACTTTACAGAGAACTAATCTTTAATAATATTGAAGGTATTCTATCTGCATGCTTTCCAATTACACAAAGATATCTTGAGGTAAAATGGGAAAAGCTGATTAAGGACTTTATTAAAGATAGTAGTTTACAGAGCCCCTATCTATCTGATATTACCGAGGAGTTTTATAACTATATGCAACAAAAAGAAAATTCAGAGTTCATAGAAAACTTAATGAGATATGAACTTATTGAACTTGAGGTATTTAATGAGGATATACCTGTTGAGAAAGCAGAATTTAATCTGGAAAATAGATATACCCTTTCAAGTTCATCTTCTATTGAGTATTTTGAATATCCGGTTCATAAAATATCCCAGATAGGTTTAAACAATATAAAGGAAAAAAAGAATAACTATTTCCTTATTATATTCCAGCATCCGGACAGCAATGAAGTTGAATATATAGAAATAACTCCTGTTTTATACGAGTTTCTTGGGGAGATAACCCAAAATAATTTTGAAAAAAGCCTAAAAAAGCTAACAGAAAAATATAATCTCCCTTATGAAGATAGTTTTACAATGCTCAAAAGATTTATAAAATATCTGATAGATATGAAAGTCCTGGTTTAACTGCCAAGTAGTTCCCTTAATTTTTTTCCTATGTCCTTTTCCCTCATCAGTGATTCACCGATTAAAAATGCATCAACACAATACCCTTTTAGTTCAAGTATTTCCTTTCTACTGGATATGCCGCTTTCAGCAACAACCACCTGTGCACCTAACTCTTTAAGCTCCGGTGCAAGTTTTTTAGATAGATTTATATCTACCTTAAATGTTTCTAAATCCCTGTTGTTTATCCCAATTATAGTTGCACCAGCATTAATAGATTTTGCCCCTTCTTCAAGGCTGTGGATTTCTACCAGAGGTTCCATTCCAAACTCTCTTCCGTATTTAATTAACTCTTCCATCTCTTTTTCTGACAAAACCCTTGCTATCAGAAGAAAAGAGTCTGCCCCATAAGCATAAGCCTCTAATATTTGCCTTTTATCAATTATAAAATCCTTTCTAAGCAAGGGTATTGAGGTTATCCTTCTGACCATTTTGAGATACTGAATATCTCCTTGGAAGTATGTTTTATCTGTCAGAACAGAGATTGCAGCAGCCCCGTTTTCCTCATAAATTTTTGCAATTTTTACCGGGTCAAAATCTTCTCTGATTACTCCTTTTGATGGAGATGCTTTTTTTATTTCAGCAATAATATTTATCTCATTTTTGGTTAATGCACCTTTAAAATCCCTTACTTTATCCCTTTCTAAAACTTTTTTTTCAAGGAATTCTATGTAATCAGGTGTATAGTCCAGTAATTCTTCTTTTTTGGTCTGGATTATCTTATCTAATATGTTCAATTTTCTCTAAACTCCTTTTTTTAAATATTATAGCAGGGTTGATATCTATCATTGTTTAAATAATCTTTATATAATTACAATTTTCATCAATAAAGCAGGAGGTTATTAAATTGAATAAACCGGAAATACTTGCTCCAGTAGGACATTATGAAGGTCTTGCTGCAGTTATAAAAGCCGGAGCAGATGCAATATACATGGGTGTAGGAAAGATAAATCAAAGGGCTTTAAAGTCTAATTTTACTATTGAGGATGTAAAAGAAATCCGAAAAATAACTCAGGATGCTGGAGTAAGACAATACATTGTCTTAAACTCTATTGTGTTTGAGGATGACCTGCCGTATATAAATGAAACCCTTGAACAGCTGAAAGAAATAGGTGTTGATGCTGTTATCGGCTGGGATATGGCAGTTCTTTCAAAATCCATAGAGCTGGGAATTGAAACCCATCTTTCCACAATGGCATCGGTATCAAACTCACAGGCAGCAAAATTTTATGAAAAGATGGGAATAAAAAGGATAGTTCCTGCCAGAGAAGTAAAACTTGAGGGATTACTGGATATAAAGAATAAAACAAATCTTGAGGTGGAAATATTTATCCACGGTGCAATGTGTATGGCTGTCTCAGGTAGATGTTTCCTGTCCCATGATGTATTTGAAAAGTCAGGAAATAGAGGAGAATGCTATCAGGTTTGCAGACATGAGTTTGATGTAAAGATAGTATCTAAAAATACAGGCACAGAGTTTTATCTGGGCTCTGATTATGTCTTATCTGCCAGAGATTTAGTAACAATAAACTTTGTTGACAAACTTATGTGGGCAGACAGCTGGAAGATAGAAGGTAGAAACAAAAATGCAGATTACGCCTACATGGTTACATCTGCATATAGAGAGGCAAGGGATAGGATACTAAATGGGGAATGGCACACAAAAGGCTGGAAGGACCTCTGGGACAAACTTGAAAGAGTCTACCACAGAGAATGGGATAGCGGTTTTTACTTCGGAGAAGGTCTGTTTGGTATGAACAAATCTATTGCCAAAGAAAAGAAATTATTTGCAGGTGAAGTTATAAAGTTTTATCCAAAAATTAGTGTTGCCGAAGTAAAAATAATAGATAATCCAATAAAAATAGGAGATACAATCCATATAATAGGCAAAAAAACAGGAGTTGTCAGACAGCAGGTAAAATCAATGCAAATAGATGGTAAGAATATAACTGAAACTAAAAGAGGAGACCTGATAGGCCTGAAAACAGAGGATAGAGTCAGACCGGGAGATAAAGTTTATCTAATAAAAGAAGTAGATACAGCCGATAATAATCCTGAAGGGAACTTATTAACTTCAAGAGGATAAAACTGAATGGCTGAAAATAAACTTCATTGTAAATTCTATGAAAAACTCAAAAAGAGTAATAAGCTTGACCATGAAGATATAAAACTATTGATGAATATTGTTAGAAAGGAGCTTAGTTTTCTCATAAAGCATAATATACCACCTGTTCCTAAAAATTATGAGAAATGGTTTTATATTTTCTGTGCCCTTGCAGAGAGCCACAAAGAACTTGACGACCTTGAAATTATAGGCATTTATAAAGATACTTACGATGATGATTACAAAAAGATAGATACATCTTCAGAGGAAGGAATTTCTGAAAATATTGCAAATAAACTTAGAGATGTTGCAGAAAAATTTGATGAAACTCTAAAAGAAGTAATAAACAATATTGATGACTATCAGGATAAACTTGACTCCCACGCAGATAAATTGGAGCAAACCAAAGAAAGAGTTACCCTTGAAAATATCAATGAAGCTGTAATGGAAATATTAGATGAATTAAAACAACTCCGTGCTGAAAATTCAAAATTAAAAAATGAACTGAAAGCCTATCACTCAGAAGTCATTTCCCTTAAAGAAGAACTTTCTGTAGCAAAAAAAGAAGCAAGTATAGATTTCTTAACAGGTCTCGTAAATAGAAGAAGATTTGAAAGGGCGTTAGAGGACGCAATAAGAGACAGAAAAAAAAGAGGATATCCTTCTGCACTAATATTTGTGGATATAGATAATTTTAAACAAATAAACGATAAATACGGACATATTAATGGAGATTTAGTTTTAAAAGAGCTGGCAACAATTTTTAGATTTTATTTGAGAGCAAATACTGTTATAGGAAGACTGGGGGGAGAGGAATTTGCAATTCTCCTTCCCGGAACAGAGCTTGATGATGCTGTAAAGGTTGCAGAACGGCTTAGAAAAATAATAGAAAATAGAGAAATAAAAATAAATCACGGAGAAACCAAAAAAATTAAAATTACAGCAAGTTTTGGTGTTACAGATGTGAGACCTGATGATACAGTTGAGATATTGCTTAATAGGGCAGATGAAGCCATGTATGAAGCAAAAAAATCAGGTAAAAACCAAGTTAAAGTAAAATGAAAATTCTTCTTACAGGAAGCACAGGCTTTGTTGGAAGTTATATCCTTGATTCCCTTGAAGGAAGATATGAGTTAATTCTTCCTGTTAGAAACAGGGAAAAGGTAAAAAAAGGAATTCCTAATGCAACTATTATTCAATTTGAGGAACCTCTATCCCAGATTGTAATTGAATATCAGCCTGATATAGTAATTAACACCCTTGGTATATTAATAGAAAATAAAAAGGTTACTTTTGAAAAAGTTCATGTTGAATATGTCAGACAGCTTGTTGAGGGTTCAGTAAAAAGTTCGGTAAAAAAATTTATTCATATATCGGCTCTCGGTGCAGATAAAAATTCAAAAAGCAGATATGCCCAAACAAAAGCGGAAGCTGAAGAGATAATAATAAATTCAGGATTAAACTATCTTATCTTAAGACCTTCAATAATTCTTGGTAAAGGTCAAAAACTATTTGATGATTTAAGGAAGTTATCACTAATTGCCCCATTTTTATTTGCACCTAAAGGAAAGGTTCAACCTGTACATATAAATGATGTGGTTGATGTTGTATTAAAAGGGGTGGAAAACAGACTGGATAACGGAATTATTGAGCTTTGCGGAAATAGAATTGTGTCTTACAAAGAACTTTTTCAGTTTGCTTTGGGATATATAGGAAGAAAAAGACCTGTTTTTGAGATGCCTCTTTCTGTATTGCAAATAATGGTTCCTTTTATGCAAATACTACCGGAGCCGCCTGTTACACAAGACCAGATTTATTTACTGAAAAAAGATAATGTATGCACAGGCAAACTAAAAACCCAGAAGGATATTTTAGGCTCTGTCCGAAATCCTTTTAAGTTTTAAATAAAATGTCTGAATTTTAAAAAATCTGACATCTAATCTGTATCGGATAGGAATATGATATAAATCATAAAATTCTCTCTAAAGGGCTTAAAATCTGAATTTTGTAATTGAGATAATATTGAGATTTTAAATTTGACAAAATTTAGAAAAATTAGTATTCTAATAACAGGTCTGTCCAAAGTAAAGGTTTCTTGGAAACTGAATATGTTGATTTTCAAGGATTATAGAGGGTCTCTTGAAACTCACCCGTTTGATGAGGGTATTGCGACCAAAACAAACCTTTTTCTGAGTCGTACCCAATCTCACTTGAAACTCACCCGTTTGATGAGGGTATTGCGACTCTTTCTTCGTCAACAATCCAATCTTCTGCTATTCTTGAAACTCACCCGTTTGATGAGGGTATTGCGACTTTCTTCATAACTTGTATTATCTACAAGTCCAAGCTGTTCATCTTGAAACTCACCCGTTTGATGAGGGTATTGCGACAAATGAATTGACGTGCAGTGTAAGTTCTCAACTCTACTTGAAACTTACCCGTTTGATGAGGGTATTGCGACTTCTCAATTAATTCCTTAGAGTGATAATCATAAATTCTCACTTGAAACTTACCCGTTTGATGAGGGTATTGCGACTCAATATCTTTTATTTGTTCGGGTTTGATAAAATCTGCCACTTGAAACTTACCCGTTTGATGAGGATATTGCGACCTATCATCTCTATCCTCCTTTAAAGTAATCTTTTTAAGACTTGAAACTTACCCGTTTGATGAGGGTATTGCGACACTATATAAAATAATTGATAAAACAAAACTCATTGTTACTTGAAACTTACCCGTTTGATGAGGGTATTGCGACATAGTTCTTTAGCTTCTTCTTCTGTTTTTGCAATTACGAACTTGAAACTCACCCGTTTGATGAGGGTATTGCGATGACCGGTTATGAAAACTTTTGATTAATTAATTTGGGATAATTTTGAAGGGGAAAAGTCAATTTGATTATTGAAAGTTCTTAAAGGTGCTTTTGTTGCGTTTTCTCTGTTGCAAAATCTGATAGTATTTATTTTTTTGACTTGAAACTAAAATACCCCCCCCTCCCAAATGCTAAGTAACCGTTCAAATACAAAAGCTCATATCAAAGAAAAAACTTTATATAGCAGCTCCTTTTAATACATCCTTGCAATTACAGTTTAATTCTTCAGGAAGGCTTTCTATAAACCTGAGAACAAGCTGTTTAATCTCCTCATTCTTTTGATGCATCATCTGAATAACTTCATCTGAGGTTAGCCTTTCCTCTGATATCCCTGCTGCAAGATTAGTAACCACATTCACAGAAGCAAAATGCATTGCAAGTTCACGGGCTAAAACTATCTCAGGAACCAAAGTCATACCCACAACATCTGCACCTAAAAGACCAAGAGCTTTTATTTCAGCAGCCGTTTCAAGTCTGGGACCCTCTGTTGCTGCATAAGTTCCTTTAGTATGGAAACGAATTTTCATATCTTCCAATATGTTTTTCAAAACATTTCTCATATCAGGGCAGAAAGGATTTGTAACATCTATATGAACAACCCTATCATTTGATAAATATTCATTTACAAGGTCATTTTCAGTATCTTCTTCATCTTTTATAGTGTAAATTCCCTCATAAAATGTAACCGGTCTTACTTTTGTAAAATCTAAAAATTGGTCAGATAAAACAATATCACCCGGCTTTAAAATAGGATTTATTCCACCAACAGCACTAATTGATAAAATCCTATCAACGCCAAGTTTCCTAAACCCCCATATATTTGCCCTGTAATTTATCAGGTGAGGAGGATATTTATGGCCTCTTCCGTGTCTTGGAAGAAATACAACTCTTTTGTTTTTGTATTCTGCAATTATATAATTGTCAGAAGGTTCACCGTAAGGAGTTAAAATCCTTTTTTCTTCTAAGATTTTTATATCATCAATATTGTATAAACCACTACCACCTAATATTCCGAGCATGGCTATCTCCTTTTTTGTTTTAACTGAGATACAATTATATCCGAAAATTTATATATAATAT
>NZ_JALVTW010000029.1 GCF_027023985.1 Persephonella sp.
AAGTCATATAGATTTTATTGATATCTTAAATGGGGTTATTCTTGGAATAATTTCTATTTATTTCATATTTAGTTTATTGGTTTCAATAAGTAATCTAATTTTCATGGATATTGTATTTTTTATACTTGTTCTTTTTATGAGTATCATATTGGTATATGCGATTTTCAGATTAAAATAAAAATAAACTAATTATCCATATTTTTAAGCTGAAAGAATTGATTTAAGTATATAAAGTCCGTCTTCACTGCCTAAAATACTTTCTGAAGCTCTTTCAGGGTGGGGCATAAGTCCGAAAACATTTTTGTTTTCATTGCATATACCGGCTATATTTGAAAGTGAGCCGTTTGGGTTTGCGTCCTCTGTTATATTTCCAAATTCATCACAATATCTGAGGATAATCTGGTCATTATCTTCCATTTTTTTCAGTGTGTCTTCTTCAACAAAATAATTTCCGTCGTGATGGGCTATAGGTATTTTTAATACCTGTCCATCTTCACACTGGTTTGTAAATGGGGTGTTGCTGTTTTCAACCCTGAGATACTGGGGTTTACATACAAATTTTCCGTGTATATTTGGCATTAAAGCTCCCGGAAGTAGATGTGCCTCTGTTAAGATTTGAAAACCATTACAGATACCTATAACCAGTCCACCTTTGTCAGCAAACTCTTTAACTGCTGCTGTTAAAGGCGTATGTGCTGCCAGTGTTCCAGGTCTGAGGTAATCTCCAAATGAAAAACCACCGGGAAGGATTATACAGTCATATCCTTGTATATCAGTCTGTCTGTAATCTATAAAATCAACCTCTTCCTTAAGGACATCTCTGATAACCCTGTATGTATCGTAATCACAATTTGAACCGGGATAAACAGCAACACCAAATTTCAACCTCAGTCCTCCACTACTTCAAATTCATAATCTTCTATAATTTCATTTACAAGGGCTTTTTTCGCCATTTCTTTTGCTTCTTCTATAGCTTTCTCTTTATCAGAATGCTGGACATAAACCTCTATATATTTTCCCACCTTAACATCCTTTACATCAGAAAAACCAAGACTTCTGAGATTTTCTGCAACTGCTCTTCCCTGTGGGTCTAAAACTCCTTTTCTTGGTTTTATAAAGAATTTTATAAGCATCAAACACCCCGTTAGTTTTTTTGCTACAAATATAATAACTTTTAGTCAGGTATTAATTCAAGAAGAGTTTCAGGTGGAACAGCTGCCGTTCCAATCTCACCAACTACATAACTTGCAGCATAATTGGCCAGTGATGCTGCCTCTTCCCATGTGGCACCGCTGACCTTTGCCAGTGCAAGAACTGCAATAACAGTATCTCCAGCACCTGTAACATCAAAAACTTTTCTGGCTTTGGCGGGGATTTTTATAACTTTATCTTCTGTAAATAAAGCCATTCCCTCTGCACCAAGGGTTATAAGAAGGTCTTTTATATCAAGTTCTTTTAGGATTTGTTTTCCCACTTCTTCAACAGGAATATCCTTTTCAGCTTTTACACACTGGTAAGCCTCATTTCTGTTAGGTGTCATTGTGGTAATATTTTTATACAGATGAAAATTTGAAGGCTTAGGGTCAACAAATACCGGTTTCCCGGTTTGTTTTAGGTAATCCATAATTTCCTTTGTTATTACACCTTTTCCGTAATCTGAGACAATAACGGCGTCTATTTGCTTTATTATCTGGCTGATTTTTTCTATAAGTTTAGATGATATATTTTCTGGAAGTTTATCTTTACTTTCTCTGTCTATTCTGAGTAGTTGCTGACTTACAGCTATTATTCTGGTTTTTTCTGTGGTTGGTCTGTTTTTATCAATAATGTTAACAGGCTTTATATTTTTTTCTAAAAGAAGCTTTTCAAGGAGTTTTCCATTTTCATCTTCCCCAATAACACCTGATATATAAGAGGAGGCTCCCAGTGTAGATATATTCCATGCCACATTTGATGCACCACCGGGGTTATAGGTTTCCTTTTTTACTTCAACTACAGGAACAGGAGCTTCCGGAGAAATCCTTTCAACCTCACCCCATACATACTTATCTAAAATCAGGTCTCCAACTATCAGAATGGATTTTTCAGGAAATTTTTGTATTATTTCCTTTGCCCGCTTTTTTGTAATCAATTTTCACCTTTAAAGCTGTGGTTTATGGAAAGAGTATAGATGTATCAGACAGATTTTTCAAAATATATTCTTCATCTCTGCCAGTCATGAGATTAAAATTTTGAACTGCCTGTGTTGAAGCACCTTTTCCTAGATTATCAATCGCAGTTATTACAACTGCCTGTCCGGTTTTTTCATCTTTATCAACATAGATATCGCAGTAGTTAGAACCAATAACATTTTTTATCTGTGGAGGAGTATCACAAAATCTTATGAAGGGCTCATATCTATACTCAAGTCTATATAGTTCCACAAGTTGCTGTTTGGAAAGATTTGTTTTGTAAATAACAGTTGATGTCATTCCTCTTGATACAGGAAGAATATGCGGAGTAAATCGGACAGTTATAGAGTCTCCATAAATATTTTTCAAAACATCTTCCATCTCCGGTATGTGTCTGTGTTTTATTGGGGAATATGCATAAGCGTTTCCAAAAGCTTCAGGGTAATGAAATTGTTGTTTAAGGCCTCTACCTGCACCTGATATACCGGAAAGAGCATTAACCACAACATTGTTTTCTGCGATTACTTTTTCTTTTACTGCAGGATATAAAGCAAGTAACGTTGCTGTAGGATAACAACCAGGATTTGCAACAATATCTGCTTGTCTTATCTGTTCCCTGTATATTTCAGGTAAACCATAGGCAGCTTTAAGGAGAATATCAGGGTATTTATGCTCAAATTCATAGTATTCAGGATAAGCTGCAGGATTTTTTATTCTGTATGCAGCAGATAAATCTACTACTTTTTTATTCTTTTCTAAAAGTTTTTTTACCAGTTCCACAGATGGTTCATGGGGAAGACACAAGAAATAAAAATCAGAGGCTTCAATATCTGTTTCTTCAGAAAATATAAGGTCTTTTAGTTTTGATGATGAAAAGTGGGGGAATATTTCCTTGAGTTTTTTGCCAGTATATTGACGGGAAATAATTTGATTTATTTCTATATCCGGATAAAGTTGCAAGACTCTAAGGAGTTCTACTCCTGTGTATCCTGAAGCACCAACAATAGCAATTTTCATAAATTAAAACTCCGGAGTTTTATATTAAAAGTATTCGGCAGAAAAGAAAATGTCAAATAAGAAGGGGGAGTATATCCCCCGTAAAAGAGTATATTAACGTTTGGACCATCTGTATTTTGCCCTTGCACCCATCTGAGCGTATTTCTTTCTTTCTTTGATTCTTGCATCCCTTGTAAGAAGACCTGCAGATTTAAGGGATGGTCTGAATTCCGGGTTGTATTCTAAAAGTGCCTTTGCAATACCATACATTATAGCTTCAGCCTGTGCAGGCTTTCCGCTACCTTTTACTGTTGCATAAACATCAAACTTTCCAAGTGTTTCTGTAACAACAAAAGGTCTATTTATTTTTTCTATAAGGATATCTCTTTCAAAGTATTCTTTTCCTTCCCATTCTTTTCCCGAAGAACTTTTTACATATAGTTTCCCTTCACCTGGGAAAATCCAAACCCTTGCAACTGCTTCTTTCCTTCTTCCTGTTCCGTATTTGGCAACTTTTGGGTCTATTTTTACTATCTCAGCCAAGGTTTATACCTCCGTCCTTTAAAAGTTTTTCCAGAGAGCTGTAAGCTCTTCAAGATTTTTTGGATTTTGAGCGTGATGCTTATGCTCATTTCCTGTATAAACTTTTAATCTTTTCATATATCTTTTTTGGAGTTTGTTTTTAGGAAGCATTCTTTCTACAGCCAGTCTAATAACCTCTTCTGGTTTGTGTTCAAGCATCCATTGTAGAGTTCTTACTCTAAGACCACCTGGTCTGTGGGTGTGGTATTGATAAAGTTTGTCTGTAAGTTTTTTACCTGTAACCTGAATTTTATCCGCATTAAGAACTATAACAAAATCTCCAACATCAACATCAGGCTGGAAGTAAGGTTTATGTTTACCTCTTAAAACATTTGCAATAAGTGTTGCAAGTCTTCCTAAGTTTTTACCTGTAGCATCAATTACATACCAATCTCTTTTAACATCCTCTTTGCGAACGTGATATGTTTTCATTATCCTCCTCTTTCTTCTTAAGTATTGTCTAACAAGTCAAAAATTATTACATATTAAGGACTTTTTGTCAATTATGTTCCAGGAACTATAACTCCGTAGTTTCCTGCTTTTTTTCTATAAATAACATTAATCTCTCCTGTTTCTGCATTTCTGAATGGTAGGAAAAAGGCTCCGGTTTCCTCAAGAACCATCATGGCATCTTCAACAGTTAATGGTTTTTCAAGTGGCATTGGTTCCTGAACTATTAAAGGTCTTTCTATACTTTCTTCCTGTGGCATTTGCATTTTTAATTTTTCTGCCCTTGCCAGTCTTCTTGCTTCTTCTTTTCTTCTGCTTTTGAGTCGGACAAGTTGTCTTTCAACCTCGTCTATAACAAAATCTATAGCTGAATAAAGGTCATTACTTTCTTCCCAAGCGTGAATTACACCACCACCGGGAGTATTAAAATATATGTCTATATCAACTCTGTTTCTGTGCCTGTGCTTTTCAAAAGTATAAGTAACCCTTACATTAACTGAATCCTCAGCGACATCAATGTCTTTAATGTAGGGTTTAAGTCTTTCAAGTTTGTGTTCTGTGTAACTTTTAATAAAGTCTGTAACATCAATACCTTTTCCAACATGTTCTACTTTCATCTTCCTATCCTCCTTGTTCTTGAATCTGGTATATTTAACTGTTCTCTATATTTTGTTACTGTTCGTCTTGCAACATTTATTCCCTGACTTTTTAAAATATTCGCTATTTTTTGGTCACTGAGGGGTTTTTTCTTGTCTTCTTTTTCTATTAACTCGGCAATCATATATTTTACTTTTTCTGCAGAGACATCGCCACTGGAAGAAGAAAGTTTTGTTGAGAAGAATGCTTTTAATGGAACAACTCCGGAAGGCAATTGAGCATATTTACCTGAGATTATTCTGCTTACTGTAGATTCATGAAGGCCTACTTCATTTGCAACATCTTTCAAAATAAGAGGCTTCAAATATTCTTTACCTTTTCTTACAAAATCTGCCTGATAGTTTATAAGGAATTCTGCAATTTTTTTAAGATTTTCTCTCCGCTGTTCTATACCTTTTATTATTCCTATTGCTTTTTGTAATTTTTCATCAAGGAATTTTCTGGTTTCTTCAGGCAAATTCTTATCTGATATGAGTTTTCTGTATTCGGTGGTAAGTTTTAGTTTAGGAAGTCCTTTTTCATTTATATGAATCTCAAAACTATCCCCGTTATCATATACATATATGTCAGGTTCAATATATGTTGTTACTTCATCAGAAAATGGGTAAGTAGGATAAGGTTTTAATGTTTTTATGTTTGAAAGTATGTAATCTACTTGCTCTTCAGGATATTTTTGTTTCAGTTTTTCCGGATATGGTATCTCCTCAAAATTCTGGTAAATAATCTCCTTTGCCAACTGGTCATTTCCGAATATCTCAGAATACTGAACCCACAGACTTTCTTTTATATCAAAAGCACCTATACCTGTAGGCTCAAGTCTCATAAATTTCTGTCTTGTTGCTTCTACTAAAGCAACAGGAACATTTAGTTTGTTGGCAATTTCTTCAAGAGAAATATCTAAAAATCCTTTTTCATTAAGGTTTCCTGCTATTTCTTTTGCTATTTCTTTCTTTTCCCCTTCAAATTCAAGCTCAATCTGAAATTCAAGGAGTTCAAGTAGGTCTGGTTTATGGACAAGTTTGTTAGAAAGCCTTTTTTCTTCATCTTCGTCATAATATTTTGATAAATCTCTTATAGGTTCATATTCAGGTTCTAATGTATTAATTTCCTCAAGGAAAGGATTTTCCTCAAGCTCATGTCTAATTGTTTCTTGAAGCTCTAATTTTGGTAAGACCAGCAAAGCAAGCTGTTGCTTCAGACTTATGGTTAAGACTAACTTATTTTGAAGTTTTACCTGAATAGTTGTTTTAAGCATTGTTCATTCTGTTTATTATTTCTTCTATGGCTTTTTTGCTATTTTCTGCTTTTAATATAGGTCTGCCAACGACCAGTATATCTGCTCCCTGGGACACTGCAAATTCAGGAGTTGCTATCCTTGTTTGGTCATCTGTTTTGACAGATGTCAGTCTTATTCCCGGGGTTACAGCTATAAAATTTCCTATTTCTTTTTTTAATTTTTTAACCTCAAATGGAGATGAAACGATACCATCTATACCGGTATTAACTGCTATTTTAGCAAGTTTTAATGCAAGTTCTTCAAGTGAATATTTTGAGCCTATGTAGTTTATATATTCTTCTGAATGACTGGTAAGAATAGTTACCCCAAGAAGTTTTAGGTTTGAATCTCCCCTTGCCTCAACGGCAGCCTTTAACATTTCTTCTCCACCGAGGGTATGGATTGTCAGATAATCAACATTTAAAGAGATTGCAGATTTTACACCATTAAAAACTGTGTTTGGAATGTCGTGTAATTTCAAGTCTAAAAAGACTTCAAAGCCCATATCCTTTATTTTTTGGACAAGGCTTTTCCCTTCTTTTATAAATAACTGATATCCTATTTTTATTATTATGTTGTAGCCCTCTATATCTTCTAATATTTTCAGGGCTTCCTGTGATTCAGGAACATCAAGGGCTAAAGCAAGTCTCCCCACAGATAACTCCTTATACAATTTTTATACCAATTTAATTTTAATAATAGTGTAAGCCAGAGGAAATTTCAATCTGTATAGGCAAGTTCAATTGCCTTTTTAATGTCCTCAAATAGTGTTATCTCAGCATTTGGATTTCTCAGGACATAGGCAGGGTGATATGTCAAATAAAGGAGTTTTCCATTCCAATTTATTACTGAACCTCTTTCTTTGGTTATAGCAACCTGCCTTCCAAGAAATGCCCGTGCTGCTGTAGCTCCCAAAAGACATAAAACCTTTGGATTAATTATCTGAAGTTGTCTTTCAAGATATGGAAAACATGCTTCCATCTCCCAGGGTGTCGGAGTTCTGTTGCCTGGTGGTCTGCATTTACAGATATTTGTTATGTAAAATTCCTCCCGTTTATGACCTGTAGCTTCTATCAGTTTTGTTAAAAGTTTTCCTGCTCTTCCAACAAAAGGTCTTCCCTGCTTATCTTCGTCTCCTCCAGGAGCTTCGCCTATGAACATAAGCTCGGCTTCTGGATTTCCTTCTCCTAAAACTGCCTGCGTTCTGCTTTGATAAAGGTCGCATTTTTTACATTCCTGAATCTCTTTATTTATTTTTTCAAGCTCTTTTATTTTCTCTTCAATACTATTTTTCATCCCTTTCTCCGTGTATATATATTCGTATCCAAGTTCCTGCAGGATTTTAAGATGTTTTTTTAGTTGTTCATTCATTTTAATGCCTCAACAGCCTGCTGTATATTTTTTACTTTTATCAGATTTTTATTATTCATATCTATATTTGCAGGGACAACTATTTTTGTGAAACCAAATTTTTCTGCCTCTTTAATCCTGTGCTCTGTGTAATAAACAGACCTTACCTCTCCGGTCAAACCCAATTCTCCAAAAGCCACAAGATTTTCCGGAACAGGTGTATTCCTCAGGGATGATATTATAGCAAGGGCTACAGGTAAATCTGCTGCAGGTTCTCTTATATCTATTCCTCCTACAATATTTACAAATATATCCCTGTCTTTAAGAAATATTCCAAGCTCTTTTTCAAGAATTGCCGTTATTATTGATAGTCTATTTATATCAAATCCCTGTGTTTTTCTTTGTGGAACAGCATAAACTGTTTTTGATACAAGTGCCTGGATTTCAACTAAAACAGGTTTTGAACCTTCTGTAAATGGAAATATAACGCTGCCTGGTTTACCCTGAGGTCTTTCGGCAAGGAAAAATGAGGATGGGTCTGCAACTTCTTTGAGACCTTTTTCTTCCATTGAAAATACAGATAGCTCTCCTGCAGCTCCAAATCTGTTTTTTATGATTTTCAGAACTCTATAAGCATGACCTCTTTCCCCTTCAAATTGTGCAACTGTATCAACTATATGTTCTAAGACTTTAGGACCGGCTATATTTCCTTCTTTGGTTACCTGTCCTACAAGGACAACAGGAATACCTTTTTGTTTAGCAATTTCTGTAAGTCTTCTGCTAACCTCTCTTACCTGTGAAACAGAACCTGCTATTGACTCCAGCTGTGTGGAATATATTGTTTGAACTGAATCCACAATAACAAAGTCCGGTTTTTCGCTTTCTATGGCATCAAGTATATTTTCAAGGATATTTTCAGATAGGATGATAAGATTTTCTTTTAATGCCTGAATTCTTTCTCCCCGCAGATAAACCTGATGGGCTGATTCTTCCCCTGTAGCATAAAGAACTTTTGAATTATCTGCCATACTAGAGGATATTTGGAGTAAGAGGGTTGATTTTCCTATTCCCGGTTCCCCTGATATGAGAATAACCTGTCCTTTAACAATTCCTCCTCCTAATGCTTCATCTAGGGTTCTTATCCCTGTTGAAATCCTTTCATATTTTTCTTCTATTTTTGCTTTTGTAATAGGAACTGGCCTTGAATATTCTTTCCTTTCAGGTCTAAATGATTTATTAGAACTCTTTTTTTCTTCAACAAGGCTATTCCAGCTACCACATACTGAACATCTTCCTGACCATGTAGGAAAAGTTGCACCACACTCATTACATACGTAAATAGTTCTCTTCTTTGCCATTTGCTATCCTGTTAAATGGATTTAACAGGAATTTAACATAAATCATTTTTTAAATAAAGCAACACTCAGTATTCAATCAGGTCTTCTTTCATGTTGAGAATTTTTATTCTTGGTTCTGAAGATATAAATTCTTTGATAGCCCAGTTTAATTTATGAAGTTCCCTTTCTGGTTTTGGACGTTTGAATAGGGATAGAATCGTGCTTTTGTTTATAAGTTTATATCCTGTGAGAATTCTCCAGGCAAGCATACTTTCTCCTATATCCTGGGCATCCTTCCATATACTATAGATTTTAATATAAAGCTCCATATCCTCTTTAGGAATAGTCAGCTGCCAACTGAACTCTTTTTTTTCAAGTTTTGGTGAAAATCCCTTCCTGGATAAACCTACCATCAGCCAGTTTGCAACACTTCTTCCAAGTGTGCCATCTGTAGTTTCTTCATCCCAGACATTGAACCTGTCTGATTCAATTAAGATTTCCATAATCTCCCCCAATTAATAATGTATCAATATTAATTATATAAGTATAACTCACTCTGAGAATTTTTGTGCTTCTTTTTTTGCTATTTTATCGCAGAGCTCGTTTTCTGTATGTCCTGCGTGCGCTTTAATCCAGATTGGATTAACCTTATGTTTTTGTAATAAGTTATAAATCTCCTCCCACATTTCTCTATGGGCAATTTCTTTTTTGGAAGCGTTTCTCCAGTTATTTTTCTGCCAGTTATAAATCCATTCTGATATAGCTTTAACTACATATTGGGAATCGGAATATAAATCAACCTCACAGGGTTCTTTCAGGGCTTTTAGACCTTCTAAAACGGCTTTTATTTCCATCTCATTGTTGGTTGTTTCTGCTTTACCACCTTTCAGGATTTTTTCATGTTCATTATATCTAAGGAGAGCACACCATCCACCGGGGCCAGGATTTCCAAGGGATGAACCATCTGTAAAAATCTGAACTTTTTTCATTTTCACCATCCTATTATTTCAAATGTTACAGGTAATTCCACGGTTAAATCACCTTTTGGTGGTTTTTTCCCATATTTTTTTGCAAATAGGGGGACATATTTTTTAATTATTTTAACTGCTCCTTTATCAAGAACACTGTAGTTACTGCTTTCTACTATTTTTATTGAATTTTCATCAACTGAACCGTCTGCCTTTATTGTAAATCTGACAATCAGAGAACCTTCTATTCTTAATCGTTTTGCCATTGGTGGATACAAATCTTTCCTTCTTGCCAGCTCATTAAGATATTCTTCAAGGGCTCTTATGTATGCTTGTATATTCTCATCTGTTTTTTTCTTTTCTTTTTTCTCTTCTTCTCCATGTTGATATATAAGCTCTTTTCCTTTTAGAGAAGAAAGATTAAAGTTTTGATTCTGGGAAACATTTTTGTTTTGTTCTGTTGTGTCTTTTGTTTCAGTTTTAGGTTGCTGTTCTACAGGCTGAATTATTTCTTTTTTTGGAGGTTGAGGCTGTGGTTGAGGTTTTTCTACAGGTTTAGGCTGTGGTTTTGGTTTGGTTTTGGGTTTCTTTACAGGTTTTGGACGGGGTTTGGGTTTTATCGGTTTAGGCTTATGTTTTATAGGTTTTGGTTTTTTAGGTTTAGGTTTCACAGGCTTAGGCTTTGGTTTCGGTGGCTTAGGTTTCGGTTTAGGTGCTGGGTTAATTACTTTTTTCTTATGCTGTCCTATCGGGATTTTCTTTTTCGGTTTTGGAACAGCATTTTTTTTCTTTTCAGGCTTCAAAATGTTTATGTAAACAATCTTTTCTTTCTTTTCTGGTTTTTCCGGAGATTTTATATTTGCAAGAACAAGAAATACAATACCGTGAAGAATAATAGATAAACCGAGTCCTATTAATAAAATTTTTGTATCACTGATTTTTTTCAATTTAGTTTTGAGGTTTCTATACTATATTTTTCAAGGCCTAAATCACGACAAGTGTCTATAACAGATACAACCTTCTGGAAAGGTGTATCACGGTCAGCCCTGAGAACAATAACAGGTTTTTTACCTTTTATAAAATTTGATAATTCTTGTTTTAGTTCAGATAACTTTACAGGTTTTTTGTCTATAAAAATTGTTCCGTCTTTTTTTATGGTTATTATGATTTTTTTCTCTGTTACTTCCTTCGCTTCTGAAGTTTTTGCCTGGGGTAGATTAAGGGGTATTTTACCTTCAACTATAAATGTGGCTGTTGCCAAAAAAATAATTAAAACAACCAGTATGATATCTACAAAGGGAGTCATATTTATTTGGGATATTTCTTTGTCTTCATCATCTATAAGTTTCATTATTCCTCCAATTCAAGATTTAAATTTTTTTTATATTCATAAATAAGCAGTATTTTCTTTACCCTTCTTACAAAATAGTTGTAAGCAATAACAGAAGGAATAGCAACAAATAATCCTAAAGCAGTAGCTACAAGAGCTTCTGATATACCGGCCATCACAACTCTTACACCAAATTCAGATGCACGTCCAAGGTCATGGAAAGCCTGGATAATTCCAAGAACTGTTCCAAATAGGCCTATAAATGGAGCATTATTCCCAAATGTGGCAAGAATTCCCAGTCTTTTTTCAAGGGAAAGTTTAAGGGTAATTGGGTCATAATCCATCATATTTTTCTCTATTTTTGGAATCACAATTAGCCTTTCAATCACCACAGCAACACCGATAATACTCATTAAGATTAAAAGATACAGGACAGGTGCTTCACCGATTAAGGCCAGTTTAAGAAAAAACTCTGTTATGTTCACACTCTTCTCCATATTGGTTTCGTAATATAATAATTCTAATATAAATTTCAATCGGTGAAAAAAATGGAAAAATTTACTGTTATAGCTGGTCCCTGTGTTATAGAAAATCAGGATATATGTTTCCAGGTTGCAGAGGTTTTAAAAAACCTTCAGGAAGAATATTCTGATATTAGATTTGTTTTTAAATCCTCATTTGATAAAGCAAATCGTTCAAGTATCCATTCTTTCCGTGGAAAAGGGATGGAGTATGGTCTTAAGGTTCTGGAAAGTGTAAAAAAAGAGTTTGGACTTCCGGTTTTAACAGATATCCATGAAAGTAATCAGGCAGATATAGTTGCTGAAGTCGTTGATATACTGCAAATACCTGCATTTCTATGCAGGCAAACAGACTTGTTGCTTGCTGCAGCTAAAACAGGTAAAGAAATAAATGTTAAAAAAGGACAATTTTTAGCCCCATGGGATACAAAAAATATTGCTGAAAAGCTGAGATTTGGCGGAGCAAAAAAGTTTTATCTTACAGAAAGAGGAGTCTCATTCGGGTATAACAATCTTGTGGTTGATTATAGAAGCTTGCCAATCATGAGACAATTTGCACCTGTTATATTTGATGCTACACATAGTGTTCAGCTTCCCGGTGGTCAGGGAACAGCTTCAGGGGGACAGAGGGAGTTTGTTTATCCACTGGTAAAAGCGGCAATTTCTGTTGGGGTTGATGGATTGTTTTTTGAAACACATCCTGACCCTGACAAAGCATTATCAGATGGTCCAAACCAGGTGCCCCTAAAGGATTTCCCAGATATGATAAAAAAACTCCTTAGTTTGAGGGAATTTCTAATTGAGAAAGATATTTAGTCTTCTATCAGTTGCTTTCATCGCAGGCTGTGGTGTGAAAGGGGGACCCTATCCACCATTTACAGACGCACCAGAAACCATTAGAAATGCATCTATAAAGCAGCAAGACCAACAGCTAATAGTCTACTGGAATTATATTCCCAAATATGCAGACGGAAGACCTATGAAAGAAGGTTTCAGATTTGAGATATATTCCTTTGACCATAGAATTATTAAAAAAATAAGCAAACATGGCAGTTTATATTGGTTCAGATATAGATTTTTAAGAGAAAATGAATACTGCTTTAGATTTAAGGTGATAACAGTAAAACAAGAGAGTAAATTTTCTAAATATTTTTGTTATATTCCCACGTTCAATTATCCCAAAGAACCTCCCAAATATAAATTAGATATAACACAGCAAGGAATAAAAATAAGTTGGGAAAACCCATCAACTATTGATATATACAAAATACCAAAACCTATTTATTATCCTAAACCTTATTTAGTTGTAAAAAACAAAACAGAATATCTTGATAGTAATGTAACCAATAACCGTAAATACTGCTATTATCTCACCATAGAAAACCAATCAGGTGTAGAAAGTGCTCCATCAGATATTAAATGTGTAACTTATAAAGACATATTCCCTCCTCTACCTCCACAAAATCCAAGAATAATAAAAAGAAAAAATACATATTATTTAATATGGTCTGATAGCCCATCCAAAGATGTAACAGGTTATCTTATTTTCATTAATGAAAAACAAATTACTCCAAAGCCTGTATACACTTACTCATTTATATTAAAAGGTTATAAAAAAGGAAATATTGTTAAAATAATAGCCGTTGATAGAGCAGGAAACAAAAGTAAACCTGCTATCGTAAAGTAGAGTAATGCACAATCTTTGCTTTGGAAGGTCTATACATAATATCAAGTAAAAACCAACCGGTGATAAAACCTCCTATATGAGCATACCATGCCACACCTCCCACATTTGGAGGAACTATCATTGCAAATAAAACCTGAATAAAAAACCAGTATCCTATAAAAAACCAGGCAGGTAAAACAAAGACAAAAAATATAAAAGGAGGAATTACAGTTAAAACTTTAGCTTCAGGATAAAGTTTTATATATGCAGCGAGAACTCCACTTATAGCACCGGAAGCACCTATCATTGGAATAAAATAACTACCAGCAGACAAGCTAACTATAGATTGAGTTAAAGCTGCACCAACACCAGATAAAAGATAAAAAACAATAAATTTAAATTTTCCGAGGGCGTCTTCAACATTATTACCGAAAATCCATAAAAAGAGCATATTCCCAAATAGATGTGCAAAACTTCCATGTAAAAACATAGAGGTAAAAATCTTATCAAATCTAAAATGAATTAGGTCAATTGGAAGTAATCCATATTGATGAATAAATAACTCAAACTTTTGAGGTGGTAAAGTAGCTTCATAAAGATAAATTCCTGTATTAAGGATAATAAGTAAAAGTGTAATTATTGGGAAAGTTCGGGTTGGAATATTATCTTTTATAGGAATCATAGCTTTCCTCGTTTTTTTAAAAAAATGATACCACATAAAATAAAAAAGGAGGCTCCATTGCAGAGCCTCAGAATTTTGGGGGAGGGAGGGGGGAGGTGATTATTAATATAAATCTTACATATTAATTTGTCAACTATTTTATTAAATTTTAAATTTTTATAGCACTATTGCTTTTTTTAGAGTAAGTAAAAACATACTTACGTTTATGCAAAGACTAATTGGAAGATTAACTAAGATATAAAGAAGAATTTAAGCTGAAAAAAGAGATTTAAAAGAAGGAATAAAAAAAGGGGCTTTAGAAGCCCCTTTTTTATTTAGATAAATGCCAAAATTTTAGCTTATTTACTGTCTCATTAACTCTCTAAGCCAAATATAGTGGTCTGCAGCTTCTGGTCCTTTTCCTACAACATCAAGCCATCCAAGGAAATCAGGTATCCAATCAAAAACGATATAAGCAACTGTAAAGAGAATATATCCAATCCAGAAAAGCATCCACCATGTAGGAACAGCATCTGTCATATATGTAATCTTATCTACCGCTTTTGTATTTTCTAAATGTGAAGCCATCAGTACTTACCTCCTTCTTTTTCTGCTTTTACTATCTCTTCTTCTAAATCTAAAATTTCGTATTTTGGCCCCTCTATATCCTTGAAGTCCCCTTTCATATAAGAGTAAATGAAAAGAGCTAACCATCCTGTAAGAGCAACAATGTAGGAGATAACTTCTACAAGGAAGCCCTTAAGCTCAGAACCTGACATACCTGCTTCAAGGTATGCAACTGTTCTTACGGCTATAATAGTTCCTACTACAAACAGAAATATAAACAGTATCAAAAGTGCTACGGTTTTTTGGCTTATTCTCATCTTTTTACCTCCATTTTCTCCATAATGGAGAATAATGGGGCGCATGCCCCATTATTTTGCAGCAGTTTCAATTCTAAATCCTTTAGGAGGTTTTACTTCCCAGCTTCCAAGCCACATTACATAAGTGAGAAGAGCAAAACCTCTTACGTTTGGAACAATTTTTCCGTTTTTATCCTTTTCAAAATACCATGTGTATCCAGGCATGTTACTACCTGGAGATGTGCTTTGTGGATTATAAAGGTGAGCAACCTGCCATCCTACGTTGTGAACAGCAGCTTCTCTAATCAGGTCAGGTCCAATTCTTTTTGTTCCCCAGAGAACAGGAGCTTGAAGTTCGTTGTTGTATTCAGATGGATAAGATACTGTGTTAGATACGCCTGGAATACCAAATCTAAGAGTTTCGTTTGATACAGGTCTTATCATTTGAGAGTGACAGTTCCAGCATCCTTCAGCAACATACCATCTGTGTCCAATTCTGAGAGCTTTAGCAAGTGTTTTACCGTTAGGCTTACAATCTTTGATTACTTCATTTGCTCCGCTGAAAGATTCTGTGTATTGGCAAAGCTTTTTAAAAGTTTCAGGATAATATCTCGCAAGTTTATTAAAATCAGACCATACTGTTGTGTTTTTAGCTATAGCTTCAGCTGCCAGGTCCTCAACAGATTTCTTAGGAATATCCTTGAGAACAAACATAGGCAGAGCCCAAGATATAAAGTCAGCAAACAGGAAGAATATAATTCCTGCTACTAACGCTACAAATGAAAAACGTTCCATCTTACCCATTACACTTTACCTCCTTATACTTCTCTGAGCTCTGCTGTGAGACCAGCTTTAGCTGTAGCAGTTTTGTAGAAGTTCAGAGCATACATGAATAGTCCTGTGAGCATCATAATTCCAGCTATAGATCTGAAATACCAGAATGGCTTAGAGAAGTTTACAGAGTCAATCCATGGGTTAAGTCCAATCCAATCAAATCCTTGAACTAGACCACCAGCTGTAAGGTCAAAGAACATTGCCAGAACTCCAATCATAAGGAGCCAGTAAGCACCTTCAGAAAGTCCTTTTGAATACATTGTTTCTTTTCCGAATAGTCTTGGCCATACATACTCAGCCATTCCAAGAACCCACAGACCAAATGTTCCAAACATAATTAAGTGAGCGTGTCCTGTTACCCAGTCAGTAAAGTGGATTACTTTTTGGAATGTAAGTGTTACGTGGAATGCACATTGGAAACAAGTAATCCAGTAGAAGATAGCACCTGTATACATATATCTTAATGGAACATTGTATTTAAGCTGTTCTGCAGAACCTCTAAGTGTCATCATGAAGTTAATCAGAACAGATGTAACAGCGAACTCAACTGCAACTGTTGCAAATACTGCAGAGTATTGTGCAAACATTGGTATTGGTGACCACAGGAAGTGGTGAACTCCATTCATAGGATAGAAGAATGCAAGTCCCCAGAATCCAAGGAGAGATAATCCGTGAGACCACATTGGCTTTTTCATAATAACTGGAACGAAGTAATACATTAATCCCCAAGCAACCGGTGTAACGTAAAGTCCAACAAGGTCGTGGATGAATGTTGATTGAACAGCACCTGCTCCGGAACCTACAGCCCAGAATCTTGGAATAAAGTTACCCATGAACACAACAAGTGGTGTCCATACAAGCATAGCAGCAATATACCATCCAGAAACATAGAGAGGGCCTCTTTGTGATGCTTTATAAAGTGGAGCACCAAATTGCATTAATGCAAGTAAGAGCCAGAATACAATTATTGGATCTAGCCACCAAGGAGTTTCACCCCATTCAACGTTATCAGCCATTCCAAGGAAAAGGATAGCTACAACAGTTATAAGAACAGCTGCTTGAAGTGCAATAAACATAAACCATCCAAGAGCATCACTTAAAACTCTATATCCGGTAAATCTTGGAACTGCCCAATAAAGGAGTCCTGTAAACATGTTAACAAGGAATCCATACGCAGCACCAGCTGTGTGTATCATTCTAATTCTTCCAGGAGAAAGGAATTCTATTCCTGGAAATGGATATACTCCATCAAGTTGAAGAGAATATAAGAAACCCATTAAACCAACGATAATGAAGAAAATTAACCCCATTGCCACATGAGCTTTAACAAGCCCATAGTTGACAAGGTTTTGGAGTTCTTGATTATTATTAGCTGCCATTTTTTACCCTCCTTATTTACCTTTGTTCATTAGATAAGCAATGTAAGATACGAGTGCCCATCTATCTCTTTCAGAAAGGTGTCCAAATGATGGCATTGGAGAACCTTCAAGACCAACTGTGAGAACTCTGAATGTATCTTCTGGATTTGGACCTTCTGCTCTAACTGGGTAAGTCAGGTCTGTTGGAGGGACTGGCAATGTTGCTGCTACAGGACCATCACCTTTACCCTGTTCACCGTGACATGCTGTGCAGTTTTGAGCATAAAGTTCTTTTCCTCTTTGAATAAGTTCAGGAGAACCAAAGTCTGCAGGTCTTTTGATTGTTTTGTAAACTGATTGACATTTTTCTGGGTCTGGTTGTCCTTTTTCCCATTTGTCCCTTGCGAAAGATTTGATGTAAGCAATTACAGCTCTCTTCTGAACTTCTGGAACAAGCTTAAATGATGGCATTGGAGTTTGTGGAAGTCCCCAGTTCAGAATGTGGAGTAAGTCTTCATCTGTAGGTAAACATCCTTCAGGTGTGGATTTCCATCTGAAAACTGCAGTGTGGAAGTTAGGTGGTTTGTCTTTGAAGAATTTTGCAGCCTGAGAGTTACCATCCCCATTAACGCCGTGACATCCAACACAGAACTTGTTGAAGACCTTTCTTCCTGCCTCTTCCTGCGCAGTTAAATCTTTTGTTCTTTTAGCCTGTGCCGGTTTGGATGAATAAACATGCAACAGGCCGTAAATGAACAATGCCGGGAAGAAGAAGAACAGGATCCATTTGACGGCCGTGTTTTCTCCCATGAGATTACCTCCTAAAATATTTGAAAAGTTATTTTACACTATTTCACAAATTTTTCACAGTTTTTTCCTGCTGGAACCCCTCTCCGCTGAATATAGGATTTTTTATTATTTCGGAGAATTTATCGAATTTGAAAACCCTCTTACCCTCCATTACCTCTTCTTCTAACATCTGTTTTAGCTGTCCTGTTGAAAAAATTATATCACTATGCATACAGGCGTCAAGGTCTGTAATACCATCTCCTGCATATATTTTAAGGTTATATCCCCCATAATAATTTTTTATTATGTATGGTTTGCATATACCACAGTTTTTTCTACATTTATCGCCACATCTATATATAAATATAACGTCCATTTTTTCTTTTTGAAGTGTTATACGGTTACAGTATATCTGGCTTATCTTGTCAAGGTATTTTTCAAGTAATGGATAAATATATAAATCAACACCTCCGCTGAGAACAACAAAAGGAATATTTTTTTGATTTAAAAATTCCAGAAATTCAGTAAAACCTTCCCTTAGTTTTATATTTTCTTTCACCCATTTGACTATTTCATCTTTTTTATTGGAAGGTATAAGCTGGAACATTTGACGAATTCCGATATCAATATCTATTTTTCCTAAATAAAGGTCATCCTGAATTTTTTTGTATTCTGGGGGTGCAAACTCAGCCATAATAGCATCAATAACATCCCTTTCGGTAATTGTTCCATCAAAATCAGAAAAGAAAACAGCTGACATCTTGCTAAAACTCTTCAAGTTCTTTACTTAAAGATTTACACTCTTCAAAGGAAACACCATTCACTGTGCAATTTAAAGCATCAAAGTATGCTTTCGCACCTGCTGTAATTCCGGCTTTGTGCTTCTGGTATTTGTTTCCTATATCAATTGCAACAAGATTTCCAAAATCTTCAAATATTTTATATAGGTCTTGTGGATAGATGTCTCCATATAATACAGAATAAACAGACTTTATATTTTCAAAATCTTCCCTGAGACTTTCTGCTACTTTAACTGATTTGAAATGAGGAATATTTTTGTATCTATAAGGAGAAGGAATTAAAACCATATCTCCCCCAGCCAGTCTTGTTAATTTCCCAAAAAGCAGGTCAGGTTGTATTCCAAAATCATCATTTTCAAAGAAGAAAGACGGATATGACAGATTAAGAATAAATCCGGCTTCATATTTTTCTGATAAATATCTAACTGTTTCAAATCCAAGAGGGAAAAGATTTAAAACAAATATTCTAATATGGTTTTTGGCAGCAAATTTTATCTTATTTTCAATTTCTTCCAAATTTCCAGACAGAAACGGAGCATAAATAATTTTTCTTGAATGTTTTTCCTGTAATTTGGCTTTTAGCTGTGAGATATACTCAATCCTGCTTTCAAATGGTGCAAATCCTTCATTGAAAAATAACTCATCTTCTCTGACTATATCCATCCCGCCATCAATAAGGCTTTCAAATATCTGTCCTATTTCTTCTTTTTTAAGTCCAATAGCTGGACGAATTGTAGAAATTAAAAGGGGCCTGTGATGGACCTCTATATAATCCTGCAGCCCTTTTATCCCATAATTTGCACCTTTAAAATGGTCAAGGAATGCAGGAGGAAAATCTATATCAATCAGCTTTATACGATAAGGTAAAATCATCTCCCCATAGGTAAGGGATAGAACCGAGTATAAATCATGTCTAAACAGAGAAACAGGAAATTGGACTTTGAATAAAACTTTATAGACTTTTAGGTCTGTATCATAAAAATCCTCAACCTCTCCCAGCTTTACAGGGAGAGGTGTTCTTGAAAGGGAAAGAAAATCAATAATTTTATTTACTTCCTGTTGAGGCTGGATTTTCTCTTTAGAAGTAAGCAGATAAGTAGCCTCTATATAGTTCATGGTTTCACCTTTAGACTTCTTTTATTGTGTTATAAACCTCTATAACAGGGTGCCCTGCAAACCATTCCCTTGGCGGAGGGTTTTCATGGGCTTTCCTGAATGCCTCGCTTTCTGTGTATTTTTTCAATGCTTCCATGCTTTCCCAATAAGTTGCAATAATAAATGTGTTATTTTGATTATTTGGAGGAAAGTTTACAGGCTCAAGAAGGTTCATCTTTATAAATCCTTCCTGCTCTGTCAATCCTTTTTCTCCAAATCTTTCAAGGGCATATTCCTTAAACTGTTCCCTATATTCTGGATTAATTGGGAATTTTGTAAATACTACTACCATTTCTACCTCCTTAGTTGTATTTTATTCCGCTTAGTTTCAGTAGTGCATCAACATCAGGTTCTC
Organism: Persephonella sp.; assembly: GCF_027023985.1. Classification (NCBI taxonomy): domain Bacteria; kingdom Pseudomonadati; phylum Aquificota; class Aquificia; order Aquificales; family Hydrogenothermaceae; genus Persephonella; species Persephonella sp. The sequence goes on from NZ_JALVTW010000029.1 coordinate 20,120, forward strand.
TACCTGCAAACTGTTTAAACAGTTCCATTGCAGGTCTGCTACCACCTTTAGTTAGGATTTCTTCATAAAAACTTTCTGCAACATCATCATTGTATATACCGTTGTCCACAAACATAAAGTAAGCATCTGCAGATAAAACTTCTGCCCATTTGTAGCTGTAATAACCGGCTGCATATCCTCCAGCAAAGATATGGCTAAAACTCCATTGGAATTTGTTATATTCTGGTGGTTTTATTACTGCTACTTCTTCTCTAACTTTGTTAAGTATCTCTTGAACATCTTTTGCAGTGTATCTGTCCATATGAATAAGCATATCAAATATAGCAAACTCAAGCTGACGAACCATTGCCATTGCAGACAGGAAGTTTTTAGCATTTTTTAGTCTGTCTATCATATCCTCCGATATTGGTTCCCCTGTTTTGTAATGGAATGCAAATGTTTTCAGGACAGATGGTTCATAGGCAAATTGTTCAAGGAACTGGGATGGAAATTCCACAGCATCCCATTCAACACCTGCTATTCCACTTACAAATGGCTCTCTAACTTTACTTACAAGATGGTGAAGTGCATGCCCCATTTCGTGGAAGAGTGTTTCCACATCATAAGGTCTTAGAAGGGATGGTGTATCTTCGGTAGCAGGAGAGAAGTTAGCAACAATAAATGCAACAGGTTTTATGATATTTCCTTCTTCATCTTCGTGGTGTGCCACCCACTCATCCATCCATGCTCCATCTCTTTTCCCTTCTCTTGCCTCAAGGTCAAGATAAAGTCTGCCTATCAGTTCATTATTTCTGTAGATATGAAAAACATTTACAGATGGATGCCATACTGGAACGTTCACTTCCTCAAATTCCAGTTTGAATAGTTTGTTAAGGAAATCAAAAAGTCCTTTGATTACACGGTTTTTCTCAAAATAGGGTTTGTATTCCTCATCATTTACATTGTATTTTTCTTTTTTAAGTTTTTCTGCATAGTATGAGAAATCATAAGCCTGAAGGTTGTCTTTAAGGCCGAGCTTTTTAGCATAGTTATTTAATTCTTCATACTCTTTTTCAGCCTGAGGTTTACTTTTTCTGGCAAGGTCATAGAGAAAATCTAAAACCTGAGATGGAGATTGTGCCATTTTTGTGGCAAGGGAAAGCTCTGCATAGTTATTAAATCCGAGGAGTTTTGCTTTTTCGTATCTTAAGGCAAGTATTTCTTCCAGAATTTTGTCATTTTCCGGTGCTCTTGTTACATAAGCTTTGTATAGTTCTTCCCTTTTTTCCCTGTTTGAACCGTAGGTCATATATGCTATATAAGATGGCTGATGGAGAGTAAATCTGTAAACTGTTTTGCCATCTCTTACCTGCTGTGCCGCTTTAAGCTCTGTTTCAGGTAGTTCTTTCACATCTTCGTAGTTTTCAATAATCATCTCATAGCTATCTGTGGCATTGAGAAGATTTTGGGCAAACTGGTTTTGCAGCTGGGATAGTTTTATGTTTATCTGTTTAACTTTTTCTCTTTTTTCACCTTCAAGGTTAACACCGGATAGTTCAAAATCTTTTATAGCATCTTCAAGAACTTTCCTTTGTTCCTGATTAAGAGTGTTCTTTTCTTTCTCATATATTTCTTTGAAAGCTTTATAAAGCTCCTCATTCTGTCCCAGTTCTGTGTAGTATTCGGTTATTATAGGAAGGAGTGCTGTGTAAACTTCCTGTGTTTTAGGAGAGTTTTTAACATAGTTTAGATGGGAAATAGGGGAGAATAAAATTCCCAGTTTTATATGCATAAGCTGGTATGGTTTTACAAAGTTCTGGTATGTTTTGTTTTCTATTTTAAAAAGTTGTTGCAGTTTTTCCTTATTCTGTTTTATTTGATTTAAAACAAGTTCTTTCTGCTGGTCTAAGTTTTCATCATTTACGGTAAACTCGGGGAATACTGCTGTCATTAACACCTCCTATTGTTTTTCTATTTCTTCTTTTACATCTTCAAACTGCTTATATTCTTCGCTCTGGAGAACATCTGTTATGAAACGGTCTATATCTTCTTTTTCTAGGAATGTTCCTGTTAAAAGTCTGCCTGTATATCTGTTGTTTTTGATTTCCCAGAACATATAGAATTCCGGATATTTTTCTTTAAGCTTTCTGTAAGCCACACCATATTTGCTGTCCTTTAGTGGATTTTGCTCAAGGAAAAAATGATTGTCTGCTACGTTAATTTTGTAAAGAAGTGCTCCTGTTTTTGTTTTTACAAGTTCAAGCTCAATGTCCCACTGTTTAATTGGTTCCATCTCTCATGCCCTCCGTTTTATTTATTCAATTTTTAATTTATGTGCTTTTCCTGTTAACTCAAGGATATGGGAGTATCCCTTTTTATTAAGATGCTGCTGAAGGCCATCTATAACTTTTAAAGGTGCATAAGGATCATAAAAGTTGGCTGTTCCTATCTGAACAGCAACAGCACCTGCAAGTATATGCTGGAGGGCATCCTGTGCAGTGGTTATTCCACCTACTCCTATTATAGGGACAGAAGCCCCAAATTTTTCATAAACCTGATAAATCATTCTAACTGCAATCGGTAGTATAGCGGGACCAGATAGGCCTCCTGTTTTCATTGCTATGATAGGTTCCTCTTTTTCAACATCTATTGCCATTCCAAGCAGTGTGTTAATCAAAACAAGACCATCCGCTTTTGCCTCAATACAGGCCTGTGCCGTTTCTGTTATGTCTGTAATATTGGGGCTGAGTTTTACCATTAAAGGTTTAGATGTAGTATTTTTTAGTTTTTGGACAAGGGAGTAAAGGGTTTCTGGGTCTGAACCAAAAGCTATTCCGCCTTTTTTAACATTAGGACAGGAAACATTAAGCTCTAATGCATGAACTCCATCTGTTTTATCTAAAAATTCTGCAACTTTCAGGTATTCTTCCTCATCCTCACCAAATACATTTGCAATGATAACAGTATCGTATTCTTTGAGTTTAGGAAGTATATTTTCTGCAAAATATTTAACTCCCGGATTTTGAAGTCCTATAGAGTTAAGCATTCCACAGGGAGTTTCCACTATACGCTGGGGTGGATTTCCTTCACGGGGTCTATATGAAAGCCCTTTGACAACGACAGCACCTAATTTGCTTATATCGTAGAGATTTTCTGCAACTTCCAGTCCATAGGAAAAACATCCTGACGCAGTCCAGACAGGATTTTTGAATTTTATTCCGAAAAGTTCATAAGAAAGGGATGTATCAAGAGGTTTTACCGGACTTTCCAAGTTGCACTCCTTTTCTTTTTTTCTCAATTATAGCTTATTTAAAGGAGAATTTTATTATTTTGGACAGGAATGCTGGGAAATCTTTTGCTATTTCTATACGGGGTAGCTTCTGTAAGTTTTGCCCTTTTCTGATAATATCCTTTTCTGTTGTAAATGAAGCATCGTATATCTCAGATGCAATTTCCATCAGTGTTTCGTCATAATGACCAAATGGATAGGAGAAAAATCTAACTTTTTCCCCTATCATTTCTTCCAGCTCTTGTTTTGCCTCTGTAAGCTCTTTTTTGACCCTTTCTTTTCTTTCTTCTTCTGTTTCAAAATCAAGAAATGAACGAAAATTTGTATATAACTCCTCTTTTAGTTCCTCTTTCCAGTTTTTCCTATTGAAAAAACAATTCCCAAGGGAGTTAATGAACTCTTTTACTTCTTTTTTTAAATAGCCTCTTCTAACTGCCAGATTATTCCTGTCAGGAAAAAGGGGATATCCGATTTTGGGCTCATCCAGTTGTGAAAAATCTGTTGAGTATCCATAGGCGTATATATTACTCCAGTGCCCGTTTTTACCGTCATAAAAATCTATTATTTCTTCTGAATAAAAAACCTTTGCATGAACTTTGGCATGTCCGTATATATCAAAAACATCCTTTATCGCATTTAGTTCGGTTATTGACAGGAAATCTTCTGACCTTCCTGTTGATAAAAATTCATAGTTAGCTTCTGCCATTGTTTTTGGTTTATGAAGCTGGGACTTTGAAACTTTTCCCTGCCAGTAATCCTCAAGGGTAGGCCTTTTTATATCCTCTTTTATTATTCTGGAACTTATTGGGAAAATAGTTGCTTTTAGGCCAAGTTGTTTTAAAACAGGATAGGCATAAACATAGTTATCCAGATAACCATCATCAAAGGATATTACAACTGAAGGTTTATCAGGCCATTTGTCTGTGGTTAAGTACTCATAAACATCTTCAAGGGTTATTACATTAAAATGCTCTTTCAGGATAGACATCTCCCATCTAAATGTGGAAACGGCCTTTGTATGTCCCCATCTAGGAATTATTTTGTGGTAGAAAATAATAAATACATTATTTTTCATTGAGCATTTCCTCAAATAGTTTTATGTATTTTTGAGCGGTATTTTGGATTGAGTAGTTTTGCGCTGTTTTTATAGCATTTTCAGATATTTCTTTGTATTTTTTTTCAGGAAGATTTACCATCTCTTTCATTTTCTTCCCAAGTGCTTCAAAATTTCCTACAGGAACAGAAAATCCATTATATCCGTCTATCAGATACTCATCTATACCACCTGCAAGGGTTGATAAAACTACTTTCCCTGTTGCCATAGCTTGCAGCAATGCCCCTGCTATACCTTCAAGGTATGAAGACAAAACAAAATAATCTGCTGCATTTAAAAGCTGAGGCACATCTGTTCTAAATCCAAGTCCGATAACCCTGTCAGAAATTCCTGATGCATGTTTGTCTGTATTTTTGCCTACTAAGACCAGAACTGCATCTTTTATATCTGCTTTTAAAAATGTTTCTATCAGTTTATCCTGTCCTTTAACCTCAGGGTTCCAGTTTGCAACGTTTATGAATATTTTTTTGTTTACCGGCAGTCCAAGAGATTTTCTTAGTTCTAATTTTTTTTCTGGTTCAGGTTTAAATCTATCAAGGTCTATTCCGCTTTCTATAGTTATCAGTTTTTCAGGAAGGAAATTATTTTCCCTTAGATACTTTTCCACATTTTTTGAAACAACAACAATTTTGTCTGCTGCAGAGTATTTCAGGTATTTTGAAAGTGCAGAGGGAAGTCTGCCTGAACGCTTTACATTTATTATTTTAGGTTTTGTTTTTAGAAAAAGTTTAGCTATTCTTACGTAATCAAAAGCATGGGGAGAGTTTCCTATAACAATATCAAATCTGTTTTCATCTATAATTTTGATTAATCTTTTGTAGTTTTCCCATTTGTATCTGGCATTTTTTACGTGATTTTCAAAATAATGGATAGGAACATTATAAAGTTGGAGTTTATCAACCATCTCTTTGTATTGAAAAGATAGGGCAATATGAACATCTACACCTGCTTTTTTTAGCTCCCTTGTGGTCAAATAAACCTGTTCCTTTGTTCCACCCCAGCCATATCCATCAACAACCTGAAGGATTTTCAAAATCTAACCTCTGTTTAAGTGTTATAATTTATAGGTTTTCAAATTATATCAGGAGTGGTTAAATGCAAGCAAAAGGGACACAAACTATTCTTGTAACAGGCGCAGCAGGATTTATAGGCTGGAGAACAGCAAAATTTTTACTGGAAAGTGGCTTTAATGTTGTTGGAATAGATAATATGAACAATTATTATGATGTTCGTTTGAAGGAATGGAGAAAAAAAGACCTTGAAAAGTATGAAAACTTCAGATTTTTTGAGATTGATATAGAAAATTTAGGAGCTTTAAAGGTTCTGTTTGATAATTTTGATTTTGATGCTGTTTTAAATATAGCTGCCCGTGCCGGCGTGAGATACTCAATGGAAAATCCCCATGTTTATCTCCAGACTAATGCTCAGGGAACATTAAATCTTCTTGAAATGATGAAAGAAAAAGGTATTAAAAAGATGGTGCTTGCTTCCACTTCCTCCCTTTATGCAGGACAACCTATGCCATTCAAAGAAACCTTACCTGTAAATACTCCTATATCACCTTATGCTGCCTCTAAAAAAGCTGCAGAGGTGATGGCTTATACATATCATCATCTTTATGATATGGATATTACCGTCGTTAGATACTTTACCGTTTATGGTCCTGCTGGAAGACCGGATATGAGTATTTTCAGATTTATTAAATGGATAGATGAAGGAACCCCGATAAAACTATTTGGAGATGGCTCACAGGCAAGGGATTTTACCTATGTTGATGATATTGCAAAGGGAACAATACTGGCAATGAAGCCTTTAGGATATGAAATCATAAATCTTGGTGGTGGGAAAAATCCAATATCCCTGAAAACCATAATTGAAAAAATAGAAAACTTACTGGGAAAAAAGGCAAAGATAGAATACAGACCTTTCCATAAAGCTGATATGAAGGAAACCTGGGCAGATATAGAAAAAGCAGAAAAATTACTTGGCTGGAAACCTGAAATAGATATAGATGAGGGACTTAAAAGAACTGTTGAATGGTATCTGGAAAATAAAGACTGGCTTAAGGATATAAGTCTGGAAGAAGGAAAACAGAATATTTAGATTTTGTCAAAATTAAGTAAATCCATATAGTCCCATTCTCTATAAGCCATTGCGTAAATTTTGTTTTTGGTCAGATAATTGAGTATATCATCTTCAAGTCTCAAACTGGCAAAAATGGGAACTAATTTATAACTACTGTATTCAGGAAATAGCTTAAAAAATCTATCTATTTTTTTATCCTTAAATTCGTTTATATATTCAACTTTAGGATAAGATTTTACTTCTATTAAAAAAACTGTTTCACATTCATCGCTTACTGCAATAACATCAAATTCATCTTTTAAACCTGTTTTTATATCTTTTTTCTTACGCCTGACCTGTAAATCATTTACTTCACAATTGAAATATCTTTTTATTACAGGAGAAGTAGCAGGTGCTATTATATCTTCAACTATAGTTCCTAACTTGTTTGCCATTTCTCCCCATTTTTTGTTCATATCTTGTCTCAGTTTTTGTGTATCCTTTTTCATTTCTTCAACTGTTTTTTGCATTTCATCTTTGAATTCCTTCATCTCCTCCTTTAGCTCCTGAATCTCTATCTGTGTTTGTTGCTGAACATACAAAACCCGCATCATCATAGATTCAAGCCTATCTATCTTTTCTTCATTCCTATTTATTCTTTCTTCTAAAGATGCCATCTTAATCACCTAATCAAGACTGATAATATAAAAAGTAGTAATTTACGTTATAAAAGTCAAACTTTACAGATTTTTAGATAAATAATCTTTTAAAAAGTTTTCAAGTTTGGGTGTAGAAACAAGTTTTAGTTTATTTAGACTCTGGAATCTTATATCTTTTAAGAGTTTCAGGGTTACAATATCTTGATAAGTTAGATTATCCCTCTTTTTAGTGCATTTTTTGCAAACTACCCCACCTTCATTTGTAGATAAAAAACCATAGTTATACTTGTTTATTTTTGTAGAACATCTAACACACTGATTAAGCTCCGGATAAATACCAGACAGATAAATCAGCTTGGCCAGAAAGTTTAAACGGAAAAGGTCTGTATCTATATCTGTTGTAAGATAGTAAAGGCTTTTTTTCAGCAGTATAAAAACTTTTTCATCTGGAAAAATCACATATTTGTTAAAAATATTAAGAATCTCAAATCCGGTCTTTAGTTTGTTTATATCTTTTGCTATCTCAAGGCCAAGACTTTTTGAACGGTCTAACTCCTTTATGAAAAACTTTTCTTTTCTTTTGAAATATACCCCATAAAACCAGGAAAAAGGCTCTGTTACATGTAAAAAAGGGGATTTTAAAAGCTGTCCTTTTGGGATATAGATATTTTCTTTCCCATACTTGCGGAAATAAACAGTTATAGAAAGGTCATAATCCCCTGCCAGCGATTTCCTTAAAACTATTCCTTCGTCTTTTACAAACTCCATATAACCAATTTATCCATATATCCCAAGAAAATCAAAAATATGTTCACAATCATAAACAGGTTAATTATTTTTATACAGAGTTATTAATAAAATCTGACTTTCAGGAGAAAGTTATGGAAATATCAAGAAGAAAGCTTTTACAAACCTCCATCATGCTCTCTATGGCAGGATTTACAGGATTAAAACTCCCTGTTTATGCAGCAGATAGGGGCATTACAGTAGCAAACAGAAAAGAAACGGAAAACACCGTTGAGTATGAACTGGTAATAAAAAAACAAACCCTATCTATAGGAAACAGAGAGGGAATGCCCATTACCATAAACAATAATTTTCCTGCACCCCTTATAAGACTAAAAGAGGGAAAATGGGCAATTATCAAGGTTTATAACGATATGAATGAATCTACCTCAATCCACTGGCATGGTCTTATAATCCCCAATGAGATGGACGGTGTTCCGGGACTGACTTTTGACGGAATTCCGCCAAAAAGCAGTTTTACATATAAATTCCCTGTTGTTCAATCTGGAACATACTGGTATCACAGCCATACAGGCTTGCAGGAACAGCTTGGTTTGTATGGGCCTCTTATTTTAGACCCAAAAGAACCAGAACCATTTGAGTATGACAGGGAGTATGTGATTGTCTTATCAGACTGGACATTTGAAGACCCTTATGATGTCTTAATGCATCTAAAAAAATGGGATGGATATTACAACTACCACAAAAGAACTATCTCAGACCTTATAAGAGATATAAAAGAAAAAGGTTTTCAAAGAACTTTGAGAGAAAGGTCTATGTGGGCAAAAATGCGAATGAGCCCCCGGGATATAGCTGATATAACAGGTGCAACGTATACATATCTGATGAATGGAAAAACAGCTGAGGAAAACCCTGAATTTCTATTTAATCCAGGTGAAAAAGTCCGCTTAAGATTTATAAATGCCTCTGCGGCAACATATTTTGATGTCCGTATTCCAGGCTTAAAAATGAAAGTGGTTCAGGCAGATGGCCAGAATATTCAACCTGTTGTAGTTGATGAATTTAGAATAGCGATAGCAGAAACCTATGATGTGATTGTTCAGCCTGATAAAAATGCCTATACAATTTTTGCAGAAACAATGGACAGAAGCGGTTATACAAGGGGAACCCTAACCTATAAAAAAGGTTTATCTGCTCCGGTTCCACCCCAAAGACCTCCTGCAGAAAGAAGCATGAGAGCAATGGGGGGAATGCATCACCATATGGGACATATGAAAGATATGCGTATGATGGATAGATGCGGAGATTGTAAACCTCTGATGATACCTGATAGCTTCGGAGTTGATGCAGCAATGATAAATAAAAATCCAGTATGCAGATTAAATGAAGCAGGTGTCGGACTGGAAAAGGTTCAGCACAGGGTTTTAACTTACTCTGACCTAAAAAGTCTCCAGCCCCATCCTGTCAGAAAACCGGTTAGACAGATAGATATTCATCTAACAGGAAATATGGAAAGATTTATCTGGAAGATGTATTCCTATGATGGAAAGAAACTAACAGATAAATTTGAAATACCTATTAAAGCAAAACTAAATGAAAGAATAAAAATAATGTTTATCAACCATACAATGATGGACCATCCTATGCATCTACACGGTATCTGGATGTATCTACAAAATGGAAACGGAGAGTTTAACCCCAGAAAACATACAATAAATCTAAAGCCCGGTGAAAAGGTTTGTGTAGAAATAGATAGTGATGCCATAGGAAACTGGGCATTCCACTGCCACATCCTTTATCACATGCATACAGGTATGTTTAGAGTTCTGCAAGTCTGTTAAGGAGGAAATTATGTTTAAAAAGATATTAACTGTAGGATTATTAATAACTTCTTTTGTGTATGCTCAGGAGAAAAAATGTAATTTGCATCCTATCAAGCCCATGGAACCGATTTATTACGGGCAGCTGCTTTTTGACAGAATTGAGTATGCAATTGATAACGGCCACCGAATAGATTATGAGATTACAGGCTGGTATGGTGGAGATTACCAGAAAGTATGGCTGGAAATAGAAGGAGAACACAATGTTAATACAGGAAGCGGAGATATAGAAAACTTAGACCTGCTTTATGGTAAAGCCATATCTCCCTTCTGGGACTTCAGGATTGGTGCAGGCTATACAGGTTCATATAAATCTGATGGCGGAAACAGGAGTATGGCTGTTGTCGGTTTAAAAGGACTTGCACCGTATATGTTTGAGGTGGATACAAACTTAAGGCTCACAACAAAGGGAGAGTTTTATGGAGATTTTGAGGCAGAATATGATATATGGCTTACCCAAAGGTTAGCCTTACAACCTAAGTTTGATACAACATTTTCTTTCTCAAAGATTGAAGAAATAGGAATAGGTTCCGGTATAAATGATATTAATCTAAGCTTGAGGCTCAGATACGAGATAAAAAGGGAAATTGCCCCTTATATAGGTATTTCTTATACAAGGCTATATGGTCAGACAAAAAGTTTAGCTAAATCAGAAGGGGAAAAAACTGAATACACTGATATAATAGCTGGCATTAGAATATGGTTCTGAATATTTTATAATTGTTAAAAACCAAAAATTAGGAGAAAAATGAAAAGATTAGTGCCAGTATTAGTTATTCTGATTGCTCTTTTTTCAACAGCCTGTAAAAGAATAGACAACTCAAATCCAAATGATATGCTTTTAACAGCAGCCCAGCTTGGAGATATTGATAGGGTAAGACTGGCAATTGCAAAAGGTGCAAATCTCAATTATCAGGACGAACACGGAGGAACAGCTCTACACTGGGCAGTATTTTACGGATATAAAGATATAGTCCAGTTATTACTGATGCAGGGTGCAGACCCATTAGTAAAAGATAAAGACGGAATAACTCCTATAGATGTTGCAAGGATAAATAATAAAAAGGAAATGCTCAAATTACTGGAAAAGTATGTGAAAAAGAAAAAAGAATAAACTACTTTTCTGCCCAGCTTTCAACTATCTGGGCTTCAAACTCAACAGGAACTTTTTTAAGGAGTATTTTCCCTGCACGAAGCATACTTTCTGACAGGATATCCTTTGCCTTCGGTGCATCTTCCTCTTTTACATCAACCACAATCTCATCATGAACCAGATTAACTATATTTGCATCAAGGCCATCTTTTAGTTTTCCGAAAAATACAACTGCCATTTTAAGCATATCGCTGCCTGTGGCCTGTATCGGAAAATTAACCGCCTCTGTAAATCTATTTACAACCATTCTCCTGCCAAGCAGAGAATAAACAACAATGCTGTGTTTTTTGGAAAGTTCCTCTTTTACCTTTTCATGCCATTTTTTAAATCCTGAATACACCTCAAAAAATCTTTCGTGGAACTTCTGGGCTTCTCTAAGGGTTATATCTATACCGTAGTTGTTTTTTGCATATTCCATAAGGGATTTTGGAGATATACCGTAAATAAGGCCAAAGTTGATAGCTTTTGCCATTTGCCTCTCTTCTTTGGTTATTTCTTCATATTCCTTTCCAAGAATAAGGGAGGCTGTGAACCTGTGGAGATCTTTTCCTTCCGAAAAAGCCTTTATCATCGTTTCATCATTAACATACTCAGCGGCTATTCTTAGTTCTATCTGTGAGTAATCTGCAACTATAAGTTTTCTACCCTTGTGTGCTTTAAATAATTTTCTAAGCTCCCTTGTTATATTCTGGAGATTAGGACGGGAAGAGGCCATTCTTCCTGTAGGTGCTCCAATCTGTTTAAATTCGCTGTATATCCTGCCATTTCTAAGATGGGAACTCAGTTCCTTTAGTTTATCAAGGGTCTTTTTCTCAGAACGTATTTCCAGAAGTTCTTTTACTTCAGCTCTGTCAATATACTGTCTCAGAGCACTGTCCTGTGAGGATAGAGAGCCTTTTTGTGTTCTCGGTAATTTAAGGCCTAACTTGCTTGTAAGCCATGCGGTTACCTTTTGAGGTGAGAATGGGTCAACACCATACTTTCTATAAAAGGATATATACTTTCTCTGGTAGTCCTGTGATACCTGTTGAAGCATTTTTTTCAGCTCATTTTCATCAACAGGCATACCTGTAAGTTCTATTTGGGCAAGCTGGGGCACAAATGCCATCTCAACAACTGCAACAGCATTATCAAGGGAAAATGTTTTATGTATTTCCCCTGAGGCTTTATGGGAAGTTTTTATGCTGTTAAGCCTGTCTCTGAGTATAGGAAAAATCTCACGGAGAATATCAACATCTTTTGCTGCATAATCAAGCTGTTCCTGAGATAAATCCCTTAATCCCCATGCCGATGCCTGCTGACTTTTGTCTAAATGGTTTTCTGTCAGACGGTAGCTTACTGCCTGTAAAGAATGCTTTTCCCCTTCATGCTCTGAAAGTAGTTGAGAGGCAATCATTGTATCAAAAACAATCTGGGGAAAAATATCAAAGTTTGTTTTGAGAAACTTTATATCAAATTTAAGGTTATGCCCTATAATGCCTTTTTGTTCCAGCAGCGGCTTTAGGTATTTGGCAAACTCAGGTATGAGAAACATATCATACAGGAATATCTCATTATAGTTGCCTATCTGAACAAGGCGAATTTTATCTGAGAAAAAATCAATATCTTTAAAGGATTTTACAGCAACTTCCGTATCCAGAAATAGATATTTATCTTTTTCAAAAGCTTTTAGACTGTCTATTGCCTCATCTAAAGAAAATATGTAACTATACTTCATATTACTCAATTACTACTGCCGTCCCCCATACAGAAATCATAAGCATAGATTCATACATCTCATAGGAAAAATTTATCCCTACAACTGCATTTGCTCCCTTTTCGGCAGCCTGCTCCTGCAGTTCCTCCAGCAATTTTTGCCTGTATTTATTTAACTCTTTTTCATAGGAACGGGTTCTGCCGCCCAAGAAATCCCTTATACTTGCAAACAAATCCCTGATTACATTTACTCCTATAACTGCCTCAGCAGCGACAATACCTTTATACTCTTTTATCTGTCTACCTGATATAGTGTCTGTTGTGGTTAAAATCATTCTATTTCACCGTAATTTATAAATACTGCTCCTTTCTCTAGCATCTGGTTTATTGCTTTTTCTATATCTCCCTTATTTGCCTCTACCCCTTTTATTGCATCCTCAAGGACAAATACCTGATAACCAAGGTTAAGTCCGCCTAAAACTGTATTTTTAACGCAATAGTCTGTAGCAACTCCGCCTATAAAAAGTCTTTTTATTCCCCTTTCCTTAAGAAGCTGGTCTAAAATAGTTCCCTGAAAGCCTGAATAAGCATCAAAATCCCGTGATGTGCCTTTTGAAATAATGAATTTATTATCCAGAGGTATTTTAAGGTCTGGATGGAATTTTGCCCCCTCTGTATCCTGAACACAATGGGGTGGCCATATACCACCATGTCCTCTAAAGGATATATGATTAGGTGGATGCCAGTCCCTCGTAAAATAAACAGGATTTCCTTTGTCTGCAAAAAGCTGTATATACTGGTTTAAAACAGGAACAATTTTATCTCCTTCCGGAACAGGCAGTGCACCATCAGGCATAAAATCCTTCTGCATATCAACAACAATCAATGCATCAAAATCATTTATCTTCAGTTTCATGGCATCTGCCCTCTACTCGTTTTCTTCCTCTACCTCTTTACAATTTATGCAAAGTTTAGCAATTGGCCTTGCCTTTAATCTTTCGTATGGAATTTCTGCACCGCACATCTCACATATTCCGTAAGTGCCATACTCTATCTTTTGAAGTGTCATCTCTATTCTTTTTAGAACTTTTCTATCTCTGTCAAGGTTTCTTAGCATAACAAGTCTACCTGCCTCTGCATCTGCCCTATCAATCTCATCTCCACCTTCATAGGAAAGGGGCTCCCCAACATTTTCCTGGGTTTCACTCAGGAGTTTTTCTCTCCACTCTAAAAGAGTCTGTTTTAATTCCTCAATCTGTTCAGGTGTTAAATGTTTCATTTTTAACTCCTTAATCCATAAAATTTAAGCTCCTCAATAAGCTTAGAGGCCTCAATCTGTCCAGGTGCAAAGGACTGGCCTATATAGGTATAAGTCAGTATAGACCCAAAGAAAAATCCTGCAACTCTGGTTATCTTTCCTTCTTCTCCCATTCCTATGGCAACAAGTTTTTTATCCTTATTTTTAGCAGTTACACATAATATACGGCTTACATCTTCATAGCTGTTGACTTTAAAGGCATATTTGATAATATCAGGGGATAAAGAAGCTGCTTTATCTATTATTTCCTGAATTTCTTCTTCAAGAGGAGTTTTCTCAAAATCATGGTAAGAAACAAGGGAGAGTTTACCTTCATCTTTTGCTATTTCTATCACTTTTTGGTTTATAGAGGTTGATGTAAGCTCTATATCCAGTATGTCAGAGTATTCAACCACTGCCTCAAATATCTTTATTCTTTCTTCATCAGGTATTGCTGTTCCACCTTCCCGCTCAGACCTGACAGTTGCTATTATTCCAAGGTCGTATTTTTTCACAAATCTGGCTTTTTCCAGAATGTAATCAATCTCCAGATTAGAAAACTGGTCTATCCTGAGTTCAACCATATCTATTTTTTTATCAACTGCTATAGGAATAATTTTCTCAAGGTTTTCATCGCTTACAGGTAGAACAACAAGTGGATAATTGCCCATTTTCCCCTCCTTCTTTGGAATAAGAAAATTTTAACATGAGGGGACAAATCATTTAACACTGAGGCTGAATATTGGTAAAAGGGTTGCAAATACAAAGAAGCCGATTACAACCGAAAGGAGTATCAAAACAGCAGGCTCCAGATAACTGAGGAATATGGTAATTAATCTATCTGTCTGTTTTCTGTATATCTGGGATATCAAGGCAAGCATTTTTTCCAGCTGTCCTGTCTCTTCTCCGATTTTTATAAGCTGGATACTGTCTTCAGGTAGCAGTTTATATTTTTCAAGAAGTTGTGAAAGGGGTTTTCCTTTTGTTATTTCCTTTGCAACAGTATCAAAATCTTTCTTTAAAACTGTATTATTTATTGTTTCATTGGCAATCTGTATAGCTCTATCAAGTGTGAGCCCTCCTTTTAGTAAAAGGGACATCGTGTTACTCCATGTGAGATAAACCGTGTATAAATGAACCTTTTTAAAAAATGGGATTTTCAGTTTCAGGCTGTCTATTATCTCTTTTGTTACAAATTTTTTATATCCTAAAAAGCCAAGAATAATAAGGATAGGAGAAGCTTTTAGGAAAATAGATGTGAGTTTTGATAAAAAAACAACAATTTTTGTAAGTGTAGGAAGTTCTCTACCAAACTGGGCATATATTTTTGTGATAGTAGGAACTACAAAGTTCATTATTATAATTACAGAAACAAAAGCCACAACAATAACAACAACAGGATAAATCAGCGCATTGAGTATTTTCCTTTTAAATTCTTCTTGTTTTTCTATGAATTCTGAAGCCGATAGAAATACTTTGTCCAGTGCCCCTGAAGTTTCCCCTGCTCTAATCATCTCAACAAGAAATTTCGGGAAGACACCTGTCTTGTCAAATGCATCTGCAATGCTACTTCCTTCCTGAATATACTCTCTGGCAGAAAGAAGGGTGTCCTTTAAAACAGGATTTTCCAGTTGTCTGGACAAAATATCAAATATCTGGGTTATATGAACATTCCTTTCAAGTAAAATTCCTATTTCGTATAAAAGAAGTGATAGCTCTTCCTTGCTTATTTTGTTTTTTGAAAATATATCAAGCTGGAGGATAGACTTTCTTTTTTTCTTGAGGGATGAAACCTCTTCTATTTCATAAGGAATTAATCCTTTTTTCTTCAGAATTTCCTTGAGATGTGATACTGAGATGGCCTCTTCAACTGCCGATATTTCCTTTCCTTCCTGATTGTATGCTTTGTATCTGAAAAATGGCATCCTTTACACCTGTGCAACCTGTAGAACTTCTTCAAGTGTTGTTTTGCCTTGAAGGACTTTAGAAATACCATCCCCAATAAGTGTTTTCATTCCTTTATCAATTGCCTTTTGTTTCAAAACGGTTGTCTCGGGGTTCTTTGATATAGTAGTTCTTAAATCCTCATCAACTTCCATTATTTCATATATAGCCATTCTTCCTTTATAGCCTGTTCCAAGGCATTCCTGACAGCCTTTTCCTTTATATAGGTGTTTTATCTCAACAGGTTTTTTGTAATGTTTTTTGATTTCCTCAATTTCTGCATCTGAAGGTATATATTCTGTTTTACAGTTTTCGCAGATTGTTCTAACAAGCCTTTGTGCTATCACTCCTTCCAGAGATGAAGCAATTAAAAATGGCTCAACTCCCATATCAACAAGTCTTGCAACAGCTGATGGGGCATCATTTGTGTGAAGTGTTGATAAAACAAGGTGTCCTGTCATAGAGGCATGGATTGCTATTTCTGCTGTTTCCAAATCCCTAATCTCACCAACCATTATGATATCAGGGTCTTGTCTTAAAATACTTCTTAATCCATTTGCAAATGTAAGGTCTATCTTTGGATTTACCTGTATCTGACTGATACCGTCTATCTGGTATTCTACTGGGTCTTCTATTGTTATTATGTTTTTACGGGGTGTTTTAAGCTCTAAAAGGGATGCATAAAGGGTTGTTGATTTACCTGAACCTGTGGGACCTGTGATTAGAACGAGGCCGTATGGTTTTTTTATAATTCTCCTGTATTTTTCAAGGTCTTCCGGTAAAAATCCCAGTTCTTCAAGGGTAAGCAATTTATTAGATTTATCTAAAAGCCTGATAACAATCCTTTCTCCGAAAACAGTAGGCAGGGTGGATACCCTCATATCAAGCTTTTTATCTCCGATTTTTACCTTGATTCTACCATCCTGTGGCAGTCTTTTCTCTGCAACATTCAGTCGTGAGATTATTTTTATACGGGATACTACTTGTGGATATGTGTTCAACGGGACTGTGGATATTTCGTGTAATACCCCATCCATTCTAAATCTAATCACAACCTTGTCTGAAAATGGCTCAAAATGTATATCACTGGCATTTGCTCTGATTGCCTTTAAAAAAAGGGAGTTTATAAGCTGTATTACAGGTGCATCTGAACCTGTTAACAGGTCTTCAAGGAATGTATCTTCTTTTATCTCTTCTTCTTCAATTTTGTTTTCAAGGTTTGAGATATATTCTTCTAATTTTTCATTGAATTCTTCTTCAGAAATCAGTATAGTTTCAGGGGTTTTACCTGTGAGAAATCTTATATCTTCTATGGCATAAAAAGGCGTATTTTTGGTTATGTATATTCTGTTTTCGTCAACAGGTATTATCTGGTTTTCCCTAAGAAAATCAACTGTTAGCTCTTTGAGGGTCAAGCTTATCCTCCAAAATATTTTCTCCTGTATTCTTCAAAGGTATCTGTGTTTTCCTTTTTATCAATACTTTTTTCCTGTTTTTCTTCTTTTTGTATTTTTTTCATCAGTTCTTCGCTTAGTTTTTTGTGCTCCTCTGTAATTCTTGCTAAATCTTCAGGGGTTTTAATTATATAAGGGGTCAGGAAAATAAACAGATTTGTTTTGTTCATATCCTCAGACCTGTATTTGAAAGCATTACCAATTATTGGAATAGAAGATAAAATGGGCACACCTTCCATTGTTTTGATTGTTTTCTTGGATACAAGTCCACCTAAGACTATTGTTTTTCCATTTGTTACCGTTATTGTAGTGTCAAGTTCTCTTTTTGATGTTATTGGAACAACATAACTAAGCTCACCTATCTGTGGTTTTTCAAAGCCTATTACTTCATTAACTTCTTGATGTATGTCCATCACGATATTATCTTGTGATATGTGAGGGGTAACCTTCAGGATTAGACCTACTTCTTTGTAGTCATAATTGATTATTGGATTTCCGTTAACATCAAATTTAACACTCTGGGCAAATGGTGTAACCTGTGAAACATTTATCGTTGCTTCTTTGTTATCCATCGTCAGCAGTTTTGGGGAGGAAACAATATTAAATCCTGTTCCCCTTTCAAGTAGTGAAAACAGAAATAATAAATCAGGAAAAAACAGGGTATTTCCTGCGATTTCTATATTTTTTCCGGAAGTGGTTAATACCCCTGCCACAAAGTTTGAGGAACCAAGCAGATTATAAAATCCTTCCTGAGATATCCCTCCTCTAAATGCTGCTCCCCCGTGGGAACCGAATATCTGCCATCTGACTCCGATTTCCTGTAATGCTTTTTGGGATACTTCTGTTATAAGGGCTGTTACAAGAACCTGTTTTTTCTGTTTATCTAATTTGCTTACTATATCTTTTATTGCCCTTATTTCGTTTTCATTTCCATAAACTATTAAAGAGTTAGAGGATTTATCTGCAACAACTTTTGGTTTTTCCTGTGAACTTTGGGAATACTTACTGATTGGGATTTTTCTTTTCTTTCTCCCTTCTTTTTTTGACCCGTAAGAAACAAGCTGAATATTTTCAAGGAGCTTATTAATAACATTGGCAACTTCTTCAGCTTTTGAGTTTTTAAGATAAATAACATCAAATCTTCTGCTAATTACATTTGTAGTTGGTTTGTCCAGCTGAGATATTATTGAGTTTATCTTATCAAATGCATCTGCTGGGGCTTTTATCACAACAGCATTTTGGGATTTTATGTTGTATACCCTTACCTGTATTCCTCTTTTTGCATAATCAGAAAATAATGTATTTAGGGCTGGTGCAACCTCTGAAGAATCTGCATACTGGAGTTTGTAAACTTTTATTTGTGTGTTTCCGCCTGTGGTATCAATCATTGAAATGACTTTTTTCAGGTTTTTTACATTAGCCTGTGTATCTGTAATCACAACAATATTGGCGGGATTATACGTGAATATTAATCCCCGGGGAGATTTTAAACCTCTGAGAATATTAGCTGCCTGCGTAACATCTGCATGTCTGAATTTGTAAACATAGGTTATAAGGTCTTCTGAACCATCTGGTTTTGTTTTCAGCGGCGGCGTGTTATTCCTATAGTATCCGGCAGATATAACTTCATAATAATTTCCTTTATCTATAAGAATATAGTTTCTTGCTTTAAGAACAGAAGTATATATATTCCACGCTTCATCTATTGAAACAGGTTCAGGAAAAATTAGAGAAACTTCACCTTTAACATCTGTTCCAAGAACTATATTTCTTCCGGTAAGACCTGATATGAAATATGTAAGTAGTTTTAAATCTATCTTTTCAAAATTAAAGTAGACCTTGCCTGTTTTTTTGAACTCTTCTGCCTGCTGGAGAATTTTTTGAAGATTACTTTCATCTGCAGGTGTATTTCCATGGATAATAAGGAAAATTGCTATAAATATGGCTATTATTTTTTTACCTGATTTCATAGTTTAAGACCTTCCTCCTATGATTTCTTTCAACAACTACTTTTATATGGGATTCATTTCGTAACATGTTATACAGTTTAAATGCATCTTCGGCAGTTTTTACAGGCATATCATTTATACTAACAACAAGGTCTCCTGACCTGAGTCCCAGTTTATATAGTATGCTGTTAGGTCCTATATATTTGAATCTGTATCCTATTGTTTCATTGTTTTTAACCACAGGGACTATCATAACATCCTTTAAAACTGTTCCTATATCGGCTGTTTTTTCTTCTATAAATCTTTTATCTACCTGAATTGTATCCCCGTTGTATCTGATAGGTAGATTCTCCGGCTGTGAAATGGCAGGAGGTCTTCTTAGCTTTGCAAGCTGTGTTGTGGAAAAATTACTTTTTTCTGGTTCTATGGAAAGTTTTATTTTTCTGCCATTTTTTTCAAGGACTACTGAGAATTTTCCTATTTCTTTTAGAGTGTATCCTGCTATTTTCTGACCTTCTTTAATGAATAACAGGTCATTTCTACTTTTGAAAAATGCTATTTTTTCTTTATCTGAACTGAATATTCCCACCAGTTTAATTCCTGATATGCTTGTTGCAGTTGATGGGGTGGTTTCTATACCTGTGTTAGAAACAGGTCTTGCAAATAAATAATCAAGAAATCTGTAGCTGTTATTTTTAGGTTTTAGATGATAGTAGCTTTTAGCTTCTGTTTTTATAGACGGCAATGTAAAAGCTTTATATTGCAAAATAGCATTAATAATAATTGCAGTTGAAACTCCTGCCGAAGCAACTAACACCCCCAAAAGCAGTTTTTCAGGATTTATTCTTAAAGCTATCATCTGATATACCTATCAAATCTTATATAAATATTCTGGTCTATATTGGTGTTCATAAACTTACCGGCAAATTTTCCCTTTATATAACCGTTTTTAATATTCAGCGGTAGATATAGCTTTCCGGTAAATTTTCCATCTAAATTTTTACCTTTTAAAGTAGCATCAATCTCATTTTTATTAAACTTGTGCTTTATATAGTCTATATTCATAGGAAAAAAAGCTGTTCTAAACTGTGTTAAATTGCCTTCCCCGCTTATCATTATCTCTTTATTTTTTATTTTTAAATGGTATTTTCCTGAAAGTTTACCATAAACCTCAGGTTTTTTCTGCACCGAGGAGATATCAAATTTATCACTGTTTATATCAGCTGTTTTTGATAACGGATACACAGAAATACTTAAATTTTTATCTATAGAAATATCTATCTTATAAAGCCGGTTTTTTATATTAAGGCTTTTTATATAAAAGTTTTGCTTTTCAAGGTCTTTTATTTTGATATGAAAAAGGTTTCCCCCAATATAGCTGTAATAAAATCCAGCTTTTGATAGATAATAGGACAAATAGTTCCCCACAGGAAATGTAAAAATAAAGGTTACAATAAAGGCAATAAGGAATATAAAAAAATATAAAATTACCCTTTTCATCATTTTGTCCCTAAAATAACCCGCATATTATAATGGCCATTTCCTTTAGGGTCATTGATATCTATGAACTGGGCAATATATCCATTTTCCTTTATTTTTTTTAGAAACCTGCTTATCTGGTCAGCTGAAAGTTTTTCAAAGGATATTTCTATGGACTCTCCTTGCTGATATGGTTTTATCGAAACTATATTTGATTTTGCTCCTACTTTCATTGCGATTTCTTCTATCTTTGTCAGGGACAAGACTGGTTTTACAGATGGTTTGTATCGTTTATATTCCTGAACTAATTTTTGGAGCTGGATGTAGTTGTTTATCTCTCTACTTAGTTTTTTTTCAAGCCTATCAATCTTTGTCAGCATATATGATGCGATAAAAAATATTCCTACTATGATAATAACTGCATAAAGCCCACCTATAAGAATGTATCTTTCCCTTTCCTCAAGGGAGTTTATAAAAAGTAGCAGTCTTTTCACTTAACCTCTCCTGAAATACTGAATCTTATTTTGCCATCAGGGATGGATACAGTTTCATCAATAGAAGCAGGATATTTTTGGGATAGCTTATTTTTAAAGTTTTCTACGCTTTTTATATCCTGAGCAGTTCCCTGTAGAATAAATCTGCTTTCTGTGATATTTATTCTGTAAATTTTGATATCCGGAAATGATTTTTTCTCCTTTGCTATAAAAGACAGCACATCAACAGCATCTGTTGATATTGAGGAACCTTCTTTTATTGCTTTTAGTTTACCTTTTGCCTGTTCAAGAGGATCAAAAATTTCTCCTGTATAGTTAAAGCCTTTTATAAAGACTTCCTTCTCTTTTTCTTTTACAGCTTTAAGCTCCTTTTCAAGGAGAAATAGCTTTACAAATAAGGCAATATTTATAAGCACAACTGCAATAAATAGATAAATAGCCCCTTTTATTAATCTTTCTGCAGTTTTTCCTTCAGTTTTGTGGAGAAAATCCACACCTGTATCGTCTATGCCTCTTAAAACAGCACCGAAAGCAATATTTAGAACCGGATTTTCTTCGGGATTTTTCAGGATTTTGGGATTTTTTATATCCTGTGGAATTTTGCCAGATAAATAGGTCTCATCATCTATTTCAGGCATAGAGGACAAAACCCTCGCCTGCTGAATAAATTCATCTTCTATCTGAAGATAAAGTATGTAGTCATTTAAAAAATGAACTATCTTGCAGTTTTTTATTCCGTAATATCTGGCCACCCTAAGCAAAGAAAAAATTTCGCTGTCTATAATGTCTGCATCCTTTATTGAGGACAAATCCTCTTTTCTAACTATTACACAAAAAACTTCAGATTTTCCTTTGGTATGGTGGACATAGTATCCGTATTCCAGCTGGTCAGGTTCTATAGGAATATCAAGCTGTATCTGGGTTCTGACCGCTTTTTCTATTTTATTTTTATCTTTAAATGGGAATATATATTTTCTAAAAGTTGATTTTGAGGCAGGAAAAGCATAAATCCTTTTGTAGTTTTTAGGCTCTTTTTTTAGTAATTTTACCTCTTTTTTTAAGGGATTAACTTCACCAAAAAGCCATACCTGTAAGCCTAAATCTATACCTTTTATAACCAATTAATAAATTTTCTCCCAGACGGTTTTTGTTTTGTTTTTTCTTTTTAATAATACAATAAATTTATATTCCCTATCGCCTATTTTTATGTTTATATTAGCAAGAAAGTGCTCACTTTTTACTGTTGTAAAAGGTTTTATTCTGTAGATTATATCCGAATTCATACCATCAACATTTATAAGGTCATCAATCCTTTTAAATGGTCTTTTCTGGCGGTAGGCAATTATAGAGTTTGCAATTGTTTCATCTATATCCCTGTCCAGAGCCATCAAAACCCATTTAGGTGCAGTGTTTATATTTACTTTACCGTTGGAATAAGGGGACAAAACTGCCTTAAGTCCCGGCCGGAAAACACCGTTTATCACCGTTCCGTTGTAAACTTCTTTTGAGACTCCTTTTATCAGATAAAGTTCCTCCAGTGTGTCTAATTTTGCATTTTTTGCAGGATAATCCTGATAGTCTTCTTCTCCACCATTACTTACTTTGTCAGGGTCTATCCAGTCTATTATGTTAAAAAGTATCTGGTCATCTATTCCTAAATTTTCAAATAATCTCTCAAATATCCGGAAATATTTCCGGTTTATAGACCTGCCGTTTATTAAAAAATTTGGATTTAAATATCTTTCCTGGTCTGCAATTTCCACACTGATAGATATATCCTCAAATGTAAATGGAATAGGCTGTGCCCAGAACTCTCCAAGATGGTCTACTGTTTTATCATCATGGTCTAAGAATTGTTCAAGTGCCTGAGAAATAGATGAAGAAATTAGAATTAGTTTTTCTGTTTGTATATCATTTGCCACATAGTTGTCAAAAACAAATTTGTCCTCTGAAAAATTCAAAACCACCGAGCCAAAAGCTGATATTAGGAGAAAAACTACAATCAGTATCATTGGATTTTTCCATCTGTTATATAAAATGTTTCTTCATTGATTTTTAGTTTTAAAATCTGGGGAAATTTCTTTCCAGAATAGTTTTCATACTCTTTACCATTATTTATTATTGAAAAACCTACATCATCAAATGTTCCCAATGTTATTTTTTTTAGACCTGCACCCCCCAGATTACCGTCAATATAGGGAAATTCTTCATAAATAAGCCTATATTTATCATCTTTTGTTTTTTCTATTCTATACTCTGCCCTGACTGCACCTGTAAAAAAAAGAGGATAAAGGGTATAAAATGAAATTCCATCATTACCCAGCTTAAAGTTTATACTTCTATTTTCTATTTTTGAAAAAAACTGCTTTGTAAGCTGGTCTTTTACAGAAAGATACTGAATATACCGGTTCATCTTTGCTGTAAGCTG
This sequence comes from Persephonella sp., assembly GCF_027023985.1. Lineage (NCBI taxonomy): Bacteria > Pseudomonadati > Aquificota > Aquificia > Aquificales > Hydrogenothermaceae > Persephonella > Persephonella sp. Next base: position 43,745 of record NZ_JALVTW010000029.1, read on the forward strand.
GAGATTTCCTTTCATCTCAGATATGAAAACTGAGCCTACAACAGAAAAAACAACAAGAAGAAGTGTTACAACAAGTAAAAGTTCAAGAAGAGTAAATCCTTTATTTTTCATAGGTTTTTATTTCCAGAATTTTATGCTGATTTTTATCAAAGATTGTGTATTTAATCTGTCTTATACCGAAATCTATGGTTTTTGATTCTTCTTTTAGATGAAATCTGTCTGTTAAGGTTTCTCCAGGAATTTTATAAGTTTTTATTTTAAAAAATTTTAAAGCCTGTAATTTTTCAAACTGGGTTTGCAAATCAGCTATATGCTTAGACTGGATTTTTATTAAAACGGTAAATGCTATCGCAAATATAGTAACAGCAGCAACTACCTCAAGAAGAGTAAAACCTGAATTAGTTTTCATCCCATACGGATATATCATCATCTGTTCCCAGTTCTCCATCTGGGCCTTTGGACTTTAGTTCAAATGGATGTTTTTCTGCAGGGGATATATAAATAAAATCATTCCCCCAGCCATCCTTTGGAACACTATCAAGATATTTTTTCCATTTTTTAGGTTCGGGGGGTGTTTTAGGCTTTTCAACCAGCGCTTTAAGCCCCTGTTCTGTAGTCGGATACATACCGTTGTCCAGCTTATACATCTCAAGTGCCCTCTTTAATTCTTTCAGCTGGACTTTTGTTGTTTTGATTTTTGCTTCATCTACTCTTCCGGTTATTTTAGGTATAACCAAAGCAGCAATAAGGGATAAAATTACTATTACTACTAATAATTCAAGTAATGTAAATCCTCTATTTCCTTTCATTTTTACTTTTTCCATTAATTTTTTGCCTAATTATAACATATTCCTTGTTTTTTGAATTTTAACAGATATAATTCAATAAGATATAGAATTAATAATATACTATTAAAAATGCTTGACATTTTTAGAAATAGTTTTTATTCTATAACCCAAAATAGTAAAAAATCCGGGGGTAGGGGGAGACAGAATACCCACTTCGTATGTCTGAGGGAGGGGGGATTCCTTTTTTCTTGAAAATCCCTTGTTTCTAATCTATCATTATTTTAAGACTAATTTGTCTTAAATTTTTTAAGGGTGTGAAGAATGAGTGTTATTGTAATGACCATTCATCTCCTTGCTGCTTCATTCTGGATTGGTGGAATGCTTTTTATGGTTCTTGCACTTTCACCTTATGTAAGGAAACTTCCTAAGGAAATTAGTGTGCAGGCTTACCAGGCAGTAGGAAGAAGATATAGCTTTTGGGGAACAGTCATTGGTTTGCCGGTTTTATTCTTGACTGGATTATATAACATGAAAACTATGGGTGTGTCTTTTTCACAATTTATGCATCCAAATAGTCCTTATGTTTCAACACTGCATCATAAAGTCCATCTGTTTATACTTACTGCAATACTTGCAGTAATTCACGACTTTTATCTGGGACCCCGTTCACATCTAAATGAAAAGTATAAGACTGCAGCAAGAATAATAGGTATTGTCAATCTGATTTTAGGACTGTCAATTATATTCCTCGCTGCAAAACTGAGATTAGGAGGATAATAATGGCTTTTGACAGGGTTAAAGAAATCTTAAGTCAGCTTACAAAAGAACACATTGAGTTATTGAAAGAGTCTGAAGAAATAGAAAAACAGTTAGAAGAAAACTTTTCAGAAGAAGCTATTGATAGGGCATTAAAATTTATACATGAAAAAGTAAATAAACATGCAGAAATAGAAGAAAATGACCTTGATGAAGCACTTCAGGAGGCAGGAATAACTGATTTTGATATAGAGGCACTTAATTTTGGGCACAGAACTCTGGATGAAATCGCTGAACATCTTGAGTATTTGGCAGACCTTTATAAAAAAGGTGAGAGGAAGTATAGAGGTAGAGACTTACAAAAGGAAATAGCAAAAACATTTCATGAGTTTGCCCAGACCCTCAAAGATCATTTTACAGAAGAAGAACACTTTTTCTTTCCTGATATTTTGAAATATGATTTAGAGAGGTTTGAATAATGCTATCAGCAGCCTGTAAAGACGCTATTAGGGCAATGATATATATATCAAATCTGTCTCAAAAAAAAGAATATACAGGAAAATTTATATCTATTCATAAAGTGGCTAAAGACCTGCGTATTTCTTTTTATTTTCTGTCCAAGAATTTACAAAAACTTGTAAAAGCAGGGTTATTAAAATCCCATAGAGGTCCTACAGGTGGAGTAAAACTGGCAAAAAAACCGGAAAATATAAAACTTATAGACATAATTGCTGTCATTGATGGAATGGATTTTTTTCATACCTGTATCCTTGGTTTTGAGGAATGCTCAGACGAAAATCCATGCACAGTTCATAATCTCTGGGCTGCTAAAAGACAGGAAATATACGAACTTTTTAACAACACAACCTTAAAAGATGCAGCTGAAAATATTGAAAAATTTGAAAATATAAAAGTTTAGGAGGAAAAAATGGCACTGAAAATTTATCCTGTATCAGAAAATTTTAATCCTGAAAGACCCCTTTCTGAAAAAATCATTTCAACAGATAATATGGTTGTTGTTCATTTTTATCTTAAGGCAGGTCAAAAAATACCACTACATGTATCTAAATCAGAAGTATTAGTGACTGTTTTAAGAGGTAAAGGCAAGTTTTATTACCAGGATGAGAATACTTATGAAGTTTTGGAAGAAGAAGAAAGTCTGTTTTACCCTGCCGAAGAACCACATGGTTTCGAAGCAGAAGAAGATATGATTGTTCAGGCTGTTATTTCTCCAAATCCTCAAAAGTAATCTTAATATGCACAAAGGTTTCCCTTTGTGCAGGTTTTCCTTTAATAATACAAAATCTTTTTCCAAAAGATATTACATATAAAAAAAGCAATATTAAGCAAATCCTTTTAGGCAAAGTCATATAACATCTTTTATTTTCCTTGATTCAGGTCAATGCAATATGGGTCTAACCAATTTAATTTAAGACAAAAAAGTATGAAATTCTCAAAGTGAGGAAACTTTTTGAAAGAATGGACTTCAAAGCAATGGGCGATAGTGATTTCACTGATTATTTTTCTGATAGCTGCTTTTTTAGCTTTTGCAGGACCATGTGTAATAGCAATCATAAGGATGATAGGAGGATAATGATCTAATTATGATGGAAGTCGGTTCCTGGTTATGGAAATTGTCTTATATGATACATGTTATTTCAAATGCTGGATTTTTTGGTATTGCGCTGGTTTTCACTATAGGTAACGAAGAAATATTAAAAGAACATATTGTCAAAAGGTATCTGAAGATAGCATTTATGCTGGTTTTATTAACCGGAGCTACAGGAATTCTCCTTCTTTCTATACTAACAATGACCGGAATGGATGACCTAACATCTAATCCTATGGGACAGAGTGCTCTTGCAATGATTTTAGGTTATATCGTTGTTCTTTTTGTAATTTCTCTTGCTCTTATCTACAAAGGAGGAGAGGGAAGGATTTATAAAAATCTTTTTGGAATTATGTTTGTTAGTTATTTGATTGTGTATCTAATAAGAGTTTATTTAACTTCATAGGAGGGTTTAGGAGATGAGTAACCTAACAGATGCAAGTGCTAAGAAGTGGTTCTTGATTTTCCTATTGTCCACGATAGCTGCAGTAGGTATTTTCCTGTTCCTTACGGTTAATCAGATTAAGAATGTTCCTCCTATTCCTAAGGAGGTAAAAGGAACACAGACGCTTTACACTTATGATGACATTATTCAGGGTAAGGCTTACTTCCAGAAATATGTGCTTATGGATCATGGAACTCTCCTTGGTAACGGTGCATATATCGGACCTGACTACACATCCTGGATACTTCATGAAAAAATAGTCCAGCTTCAGAACATCTATGCACAGGAAAAATACGGCAAAGATTACAACAGCCTGTCAAAAGAGGAAAAAGCTCAGATTGATTACCTGGTAACTCAGGACGTCCGTAAAAAGTCAATACTCAAAGATGGTGTTACTCAAGTAACTCCTGAACATGAAAAAGCATTTCAAGCTGCTAAGAAAAAATTAGTTGATTTTCTTGTTAAAGGAAATCCAAACTACGCATGGGTTGGTGGAATTATCAAACCTCAAGAAGCTGACAAAATTGCAGATTTTGTAGATTGGACTACTCTCGTTGCCGTAACACCAAGACCTGGAATGGAACCAAAAGATAATGTATCTGTAATAAAATCTCTTGGTGGTTCTCTTAATGTTTATAAAACACTGAACATGCATCCAACTTATACAAATAACTGGCCGCCTGAACCTGCCATTGGAATGGATGCCGGATATTCTTCTCTATTCTGGTCACTGGTTGCATTTATGGCATGTTGGACATTAACAATCATTGTAATGTGGGCTTTCTACGATTACTTCCTGAAATTTGACACAGAAAAAGAATACTCAGAAGCTCTCAAAATAACAAAACTTACACCAATGCAACAAAAAGTTATTAAGTTTGTTCCACTAGTTCCTTTATTCTTCGTGCTACAAACCTTAATGGGTGGTTATCTTGCACACCTATTCGCTGACCCACACCACAACTGGATTATTCCACAGGCAATATTCCCATTTAACGTTGCAAGAGAATTCCATCTGAACCTTGCTGTTCTCTGGATTGCAATAGGATGGCTTGCCGGTGGTCTATTTGTAGCTCCTCTTGCGTCTGGAGGAAAAGATTTCAAATTCCCCATAGCTGTTGATATTCTATGGATAGCTCTGCTAATAGTTGGTGGTGGTGGTCTTATAGGTCTGTGGCTTGGTGCCCTTGGAAAACTTCCAGATAGCCTCTGGTTCTGGCTTGGTTCTGAAGGTAGAGAATATATTGAACTTGGTAGAATATGGGATATAGGTCTTGTTGTAGGTCTTGTCCTGTGGTTTACAATAGTCTTCTTTACAGTGCGTCAAGCGGAAAAAATTACTCCTCCACTTCAGATGATGATATGGTCTGCATTCGCAATTGCTGTTCTGTATATGGCAGGAATGGCTCCTCTTACAAAAATAATGCCTAACTTCACAATTGATGATTACTTCAGATGGTGGGTTGTTCACCTCTGGGTTGAAAATACATTTGAATTATTTGCAGCTGGAACACTGGCATTCTTGACAGTAGCCCTTGGACTTGTAAGCGCCAGATTTGCAACTATTATGATGTTCTTTGAAGCATTCCTGATTGTTGCTGCAGGAACAATAGGAACAGGTCACCATTACTTCTGGATGGGTGAAAATGAATACTGGATTGCATGGGGTGGTGTTCTATCATCCCTTGAACCATTACCACTTGTTATCCTGATGATTGAAGCCACAAAAGAGTATCTCCATATCAAGAAAAAAGGTGAAGCATTCCCATTCAGAATGGCTTTCCTCTGGCTTGCCGGTTCTGCATTCCTAAACTGGCTGGGTGCCGGATTTTACGGAATGCTGATTAATCTACCAATTGTTAACTACTATGAACACGGAACATACTTTGGAATGGCTCACGGACACGTGGCACTCCTTGGTGCATTTGGATACATCTCAATTGCATTCCTTTACTTCATAGCAAGGGCAAATGCACTGGCCAAGGGTCTACACTGGGACGAAAAAGTTTCAAATCTTGCATTCTGGTTAACAACAGCTGGAATATTCATCTTCGCATTCCCTGTTCTGGTAATTGGTGAAAAACAAATGGAATGGGCATTTAACTACGGATACTGGGTAGCAAGAACAAGAGAAGTTCTTGAAGGAATGGGATTCTGGCTATGGATAAGACTTATACCTGACCTTATGATTATAGCCGGTGCAGTTCTACTACTGGTAGACCTGGTATATAAACTCTATCTGTCCAAAAAAGAGGCTACAGCCACTGCAACAGCATAAACTAAAAAAGCCCCCAATTGGGGGCTTTTTTTATAAAAAAATAAAAATAATGTTTCATTTTAGATTAACAGTTACTTCACAAGTTTCTTCACCATTTGCATTACATTTTGTTTCCTGTGCTATAACTTTCTTACCAAGATAATTTTCAACAAAACCTGCTACTAATCCGACTTCAAAGAAACATATTCTTTTCCCGATATTATCCATTCCTGCACATGTAATACATTCATCAAGCTGAACTACAAGTTTTTCATCGTCAAAATGCGTTATTTTTAATAAACCTATTTTTTCTTCTTCAATGAACTTAACTATATTTTCTAAGTATTTACTTAAATCTGTATCATAAAGTTCTCTACCTAAAGCTTTTCCTAATGATTTTCCAGCATTAATAAATAGTATATGTGCAGCATTCTCTCCGAGTAAGTCTGTGGCATAAATATCTGTGTAATGGCGTAATGCACGGAAAACAAGAATGGGGATCTCTGTTCCTAATTTTTCTCTTTTAACTTTTGAAATTTGCTTAATTATTTCCTCCATTTTGTATGTAAACCTCCCATTTATAAAACTCATCTGAAAAATATTTGATTCTTCTTTTCTTGAATTCCGTAGTTGAGTAAAGGATTAGATAATCTTTTATTCCTTCTTCTTCTGCTATATCTTTTACAAATTGTTCAAGTTCTTCTTTTGTCTGGGCATGTATCATTGAGAACAGCGGATATTTCCAGTATTTATTGGTTGTTCTTTTATAACAATGGGTTACAGCTTTGTATGAAGCCAGTTTATAACCAAGTTTGTCTATTTTTTCCTCTGGGACATTCCATACGGTCATACCATTAGCTTTAAAGCCTGCTTTTTTGTGATACAGGATTGCTGCAAATCTCCTCATAAGACCTGCTTTAAGATATAAATTCAGTTTTTCCAGTAGATAATCCTGAGATATTCCCAGTTGTTTAGCATATTCTTCAAATGGATTTTCAACAAGAGGTATATCCTCTTGGGATATCTTGATAATATCTTTGTCTTCTTCTTGAAGCTGGTAGTCAATTTTTGGCTGTGTTTTCTTTATTTTTTCTTTTTTCTTTGTCCCTTCTGTATCCAGTTTAACCCCTATCTTATAGAGTTTTTCCGTCCTTAAGATTGCATACTGTTTGATATTGTTTTTTTCAGCTATAAGTTGAACAGTTTTTTCAAGTCCAAGACTACTGTCCGGTGGAACTGCTATTGTAAACCACAAATTAAACTCATGGGTTCTTTCGTAGTTATGACTAACTCCCGGATGAGAATTGACAAATTGGGCAACCTTTTCTATGTCATCTTCCACTTTAAAAGCTACAAGTGAACTGTCGTATCCAAGGGATTTTGTGTCATAAATTGGAGAAATCTGTCTAATAATTTTTTGTTCTTTTAGATTATTGACTACATCCAGATATTCTGATTGTGAAATGCCGATTTCAGAGGATAACTTTTCAAATGGTTTTTCTACAATTGGAATACCTTCTTGTAGTTGTGAGATAATCTTTTTCTCAATATCTGACAGTGTTGCTATCATATCTCCACCTTTTTTAAGTTTTCTTCAAACCAGCTTATTTTGTCCTTTAGATTTACTACTTCTCCAACGAGGAATATGGCAGGAGGATAAACTTTTACTTTACCTTCGGCTACATCTTTTAATGTTGCTGTAATTTCTTTTTGTTCTTTGGTGGTACCTTTTTCTATAAAGATAACAGGTGTTTCCGGAGATCTTCCTGCCTTTATCAGATTTTGAGCTATTTTGTCTCTATTTGAAACGCCCATTAAGAATATAACTGTGTCTATTTTTGATAAGGCCTCCCAGTCTATATCAGGAAACTGACCCTTTGAACCGTGTCCTGTTACAACTACAAAAGATGATGCAACTCCCCGATGTGTAACTGGAACCCCTGCATATTCAGGAACAGAAATAGCTGATGTTATTCCGGGGATTATTTCATAGGGAATTCCTTTTTCTTTTAGAAAAATTGCTTCTTCTCCACCTCTACCGAATACAAAAGGGTCTCCACCTTTAAGGCGAACAACTATATCATTTTTAGTGGCAAATTCATATATCAAAAAGTTTATTTTATCCTGCTCTAAAATATGTTTTCCGTCTTCTTTACCCACATATATAAGCTCACATCCAGGCTTTGCATAAAACAGGATTTCTGGATTAACAAGCCTGTCGTAAAGTATTACATCTGCCTCTTTCAAAACCCTTACAGCCTTTACCGTTAAAAGTTCCGGGTCTCCCGGTCCTGCTCCGACAATATAAACCTTACCCATAACAGTATCCCCCTTTATCTAACGATAAAAATACCTGATGGATTTGGAACAGTAATTTCCTTTAGCTTTTTCCAGCTTTTTGTATCAAAGATTTTCACAGAATTATCAAAGTATGAGGATACATACAGCTTTTTACCGTCTTTGGAAAATCTTATGTGCATTACTCTTTTTCCTGCAGGGAAGGTTTTGATTACCTTTAGTTTTTTCAGGTCTATAACAGATAAAAGTTCATCTTTATCGCCGCTGTAATTAACTACTGCTATTTTTTTATCAGGGGATACTGATATAAAAACTGGTAAACCTGCAAGATCTATATGGTCAATAACAGCCATTTTGTTTATATCAACAACATAAGCCCTTTTCTCTCCAACTGCCGGGATCAGTGCTATATTTCCGACGACACCCCACATTCCAAAGTGTGGAATTTTGAAAACTATTTCCTGTTTGTTTTTTGAGAGGAATTTTGCCTTTTTGTATATAAATTTATCTAAATCAAGAATTCCAACACCTCTTTCTTTGAAAAATCCCACTATGTATCTGTTCTTATCAATAAGAGCATCAAAGGGCATTTTGCCGGCATTTTCCACCCTGTAAACCCTTTGAAAATCTTTTTTTGCATCAAGAACCCATATCTCATCTTTATCCATGAGGGCAAATGCAAGAAGATTTTTATATGGTTTTATGCCTACATTTCTTGAACCTGTTTTTATTTCTTTATAGATATCAAGGTCTTTTGTTAGGATTGTTACTTTCTTTGGGTCATAATGGGCAATGGCTATGTATTTATCAATAAATGTAAATCCTATCCCGCTGTTTCCTGGTTTTATTTTTTTGAGCAATTTATCATGGATATTATCTATTTTTGAAAAGTATCCATTTCTAGCTATGCAATAGCTATAGTCTCCATCTGTTTTAACAACAGCATGATTTAAATTCCCAAGATCATGGATTTCTCCAATAAGCCTGTCATTTTCAATAACAGCAAGGGAACCCCTTTCCCTTTCCACAACATAAAGTTTTTCAGCAAGAGAAATATTAACCAGTATAAGCAGAAGCAGCAGTGTTTTTCTCATTACCCTCTCCTTCTTCAGATATATAACAGTCTGGATCTTCTGCAAATATATCGCCATAGACTGCGTAAGCTCTTGAACGGGAATTACCATTGCATATTTCAAGATATCTGCAATTTGCACATCTTCCTTTAACCGGGCGTGGATGCTGACGGAGTTTTGTTAATAGTCCGTTTGAATTCACTATATCATAAAAGTTTTTTTCATAGATATTTCCAATCTTGTATGGAAAATATGTATCAGGTTTTATATAACCTCTGTAATCTATATCAAAAATTCTGACTCCAGCTTGATTTCCACCCCATCTTTTGAGGTTTTCATATAAAAGCTTTGCTTTTTCCGGATATTTTTCTTTGAATTTATAGTATAAAACAACTGCGTCTGCTTCGTTGTTTCCTGTTACAACATCTATAGGAATACCTTTTTCCACATACTCAAAGGATTTATCTATTATGAAATCAACATGTTTTCTATATCTTTCTTTTTCTGTCTGTGAAAGATGTTTTCCTCTACCTGAATAAACAAGATGGGATATATAGACTTTTGGGATATTTTCTTTTTCTACCAGTGAGAAAATAAACGGCAGGGCTTTTTCTGTCATTGAGGATAAGGTAAATCTAATACCTACCTTTATACCACTGTCCCTTACTAGCCGGACAGATTCCATTGAACGTTTGAAGGCACCTTTCATTCCTCTAAATCTGTCATGGGTTTTTTCGTCCCCATCTATGCTAATTCCCACATAGGAAAACTGCTTTTTTATCTGGTCTATGTTTTTTTCATTTATTAAAAGACCGTTTGTTGAAAGGGTTGTTACAAAACCATTTTCATTAAAAAGCTGGGCAATATCAAATATATCCTCTCTGATAAGTGGTTCTCCTCCTGAAAGTATAAGAACCTTTACACCGGCTTTTTTAAGATATGGAATTTGCTTTCTTATCTCATTAATAGAGATTTCGCCATTTCTTGAGGTGTTTGCTGCAGAGTAACAATGCTGACAGAAAAGATTACAGGCATTTGTGAGATTCCAGATTAGGATTTTTCCATTGAAGGGTTTAATTTCCTTTCCATCTAAAGTTTTTTTAATATACTCAGTTATTCTTAGCATCTTTTTTGTCCTTAAATTGCATCATATAAGATATAATAGCCCTTAATTCGTAAGATGAAAGATTTAACTTAGGCATTGCATTTCTTTTATAACCAAGTTTTTTATACATAACTTCAGGATTTGCTATTTGGGCTGCTATTTCTTCCGGTTTTCTGTGATTTACTATCCATCTGAAAGATGGGGCAAATGCTTCTTGGGTTTGGTGATGACAGCCCCAACATTTTTCCATAAATACCTGTTTACCAAGTAATACAGGTTGATATTTTCTGGATTTATTTATGATATTGTATTTTCCAATAGGGATACTTGCAGGTATATCTTTTAAAAGTTTAAGGGTTATGCTGTCGTATATAAGAAGGTCTCCATCTTTGTTGTAAAGGCTAACATAAGCCAGATTTCCATCGCCGTTGAATTCAGTATGAATAACTCTTTTGCCTTTTTTAGTTTCTATTGTTTTAACTGAAAAATCATCTCTGTTTATAAGAACTATTTTGTCTTTTCCGTTATCCGTCCATAAATAAGGAGTTGTTGGATGGGTTCTGACAAAAAATCCATTTCCATCTATATCTACCTTTTTAACAAATTTCCAGTTATAAAGGTTCCAGATTGTAACAAAAGGTTTTGTGATATGGGGTGTAGCAAAATAGAATTTACCTTTTTTATACCATATTGACGCTGAGGCTAAATGGGGCATTCCCTCCATTTTTGAAGAAAAGACTTCCTTATTTTCTGCAATGCTGTAAACAGATAATCTCGTTCCTTTTCTTGAACTACCGATTATATACTCTTCAAATGGGTCTATAAAAAAGTCCTCATAAGGTTCAGAGATGTTCTTGTAGGTTATTTTGAAAGTTTTGGTATCTAAAAATCCAATTTTTGCTTTATCCCTGTAAGTAAAAATAGCCTGGTCTTTTGAATAAAGTCCATAAATAGCAGAAATTAAGCCATCTTGTTTTATGTATTTCACAGGCTTAAAGCTTTCCGCATCAAGAATAACTATAGATTTTGGCAACCAGCAGGAAACAAGTATATATTTTCCTGTTCTATCTAAAGATATATTTCTTAAATACACGCAGGCTCTAACTTTACCGTAAAATCTACCTTTATCTATATCATATCTACCTATCCATCCATCTCTGGCTGGGACGTAAATTTTCCATCCTGATGGGGAAAACTTTAAGCCTCCATGGACATTTTTGAAATCAAATTTGTCCAAAATATTCAATCCTTCCATTATCCATACTTTTTGATGCCCTCTTTCTACAACAGCTACTATGTTTTTTATATTTTTTACCGGTAGTTTTTTTGTTTTTTGGTCTTTATTAAGCTGGATAGTCTTTATAATTTTATCTTTTGACCAGTTAATCTTTGCCGGTGATTTTATATATGATATTATTTCTTTAATTTGCTGGTCTGATAGTTGTGGAAAAGCGGGCATTTGTGTTGCAGGAAGACCATTTTTGATGATTTTAATCAGTTTTTTTTCAGGAATTTTTTTTAAAAATAAAGGTAAAAGAGGGGGAGCCACTGTCCCAGCCCTGTCCACCCCATGACAAGAGGCACAATATTTCTGGTACAGCTGGCTCCCTTTTGCCAACTCCCCTGCAAAGGCACCAAACACTATCAGGAGGGTTAGCGGCAGCAGGATTATTTTTTTCATCATTTAGCATCCTTCTATTAATAGATATCATTCATTGTGTTGTATACGTTAAATTTACCTGTTGGTGTTCTTACCCAATCGCCTTTAATAACTTTTTTCAGTTTGAGTGTTTTAGCATCATAAACCAGTATCGCTGTAGGTTGGTCTTTTCTACCCCATACAGAAATCCAGAACTCTGAACCGTCTTTGTTGAACTCTTCATGAACAGCTCTTCCTGGGATACCATCAGGCACTTTCAGAGTTTTAACCAGTTTGAAGGAGTATTTGTCATATACGAATATGCTTCTTTGGAGATTTTTGTCTGGGTTAAGTGGTCTATCAGCCAATAACCATTTAGCTTTTGGATGTGTTTTGATAAAGAGATTACCTCCACCTTCTCCAGGCATTTTAATCCACTGGACAACTTTCCATGCATACTGGGGATGTTTTTGTGGGTCTGTTCCAATACATGCGATTCTGTTTTCCCCGATATGACCTGTGCACCAGATTGGTCCATATTTAGGATGGTTTATGTTTGCTCCTCTTCCTGGGTGAGGTTTTGTTCCGACTTTAACAATTGCTGCTAATTTTTTCTCTTTTGTATCAACAACTACTATTTTGTTTCTCATGTTAGCAGCAACAAGGAAGTATCTCTTGGACAAGTCCCAACCACCATCGTGGAGGTATCTTTCTGCATCAATCATATCAATACTTACAGTTCCTTTATCAACTTTGGAGTAATCAACAAGCCATACCTGTCCAGCCTCTTTGATGTTAAGTATCCATAATGGGTCATAGTGAGATGCAACAATTGAAGCAACACGTGCTTCTCTAACAAAGTCTTTTGTATCGTAGTAGTAATCACTTGTTGCATGCCTTGTGATTGGTTTTAATGTTTTTCCATCAAGTATTACAAATGATGGTGGCCAGTAACAACCAACGACAGCATATTTGTCTTCGTATCCGTGATATTTACTTGTATCTATTGAACGTGCATCATAACACACTTTAACTTCTGCAACCTTGTCAGGTTTTTTCATCCACATATCAATAACTGTAGCCTTACCATCTCTACCTATTGAATACATATATCTTCCAGAAGCAGATGTTCTGAGAATATGAACAGCAAATCCTGTGTCAACAATGTTTAATAGTTTTTTAGTTGTTCCATCTATGATAGCTACTTTACCTACATCCCTGAGAATCACACCAAAGAAGTTTTTCCAGTTAGGATTAGCTGGTTTTTTAGGTCTTTTATTTACTGGAACATATACTTTCCAGGAATCATTAATCTTTTTCCATGAAAGTAATGGTGGATTTGGTGGTGGATTAAGTAGAAATCTTGCCATCAGGTCAATTTCATCTTTTGTAAGAACCCCTTGTTTACCCCAATCTGGCATTCCACCAGGTGTTCCGTAATAGATGAAGTTTTTAATTGCTTCAATGTTTAAACCTTGTTTTTTCAAATTTTCCGGGGTCAAAGCAGGTCCAGTAGCTCCTTTTCTAAGCATTCCGTGACATCCAGCACATCTGTCAAAGTAAATCTGGGATGCCTTTTTCATTTCTTCAGGTGTAAGTTTTGGGACTCCTTCATCTGCTGAGGCGGTATTAACGGTTAGTGCTACTGTTCCGGTAAGGAGAGCAGCACTTATAAGCCCGCCTGCAAGTTTTTTTGCCCTCATAGTATCCCTCCTTTCAGGATTTGATTAAAGATTAATATTTATAGTCAAGTTGTAACCAGTATTTTGTTGTATCTTGAGTTCCTTTTAAGCTTCCTCCTGTGTAATATCCATCATCTGCGTTATACCATGCTGCTTTAGCAAGGAATGACAGTCTTTTTGTAAGTTTTTTAGCATAGAGTGCATCTATTTCAGAACCTATGTTATCGCCAACGCTACCTGCAGGGTCTTTATCAGACTCAAATTTAAGATATGCAACCATAAGTTTTCCGATTGTTGGGCTTTTGTATCCTGCAGATACACACCATTCATTCATACCATAGTCAAATCCACCTGCAGCACCAGCAAGTAACACATCTGCCCAACCGTCAAATTTGTGGAGTGTAGCAAGTGGAGTTGAAAAGCCTTTTTGATGTCCATTTTTGTCTCCAAAGTGTGTATACATCACGTTACCAAAGAATCCCATTGCTCCTGCGCCAATTTTAAGCCTGTAGTAGCTTGTGTCTATATCAGCTTTTTTAGGAGTGTTATCATTTTCATAAGGGTCTTTTTGGATAGCATATTCTCCAAGGTATGATACTTTAACACCACCTAAATCAACTTTACCTGATGCTTTAACTCCATAGGTGTTGTGAATATCTGTTATAAGATATGCGAAACCTTTTATTCTTAATTGCGGAATAACTTTGTAGTTTACATCTAAAATGATTGGCATTTTATCAAGCTGCCAGTCTGCATTTAAACCATCTACAATCCCTTTTCTTTCATAAATTCCTGCCAGTAAGAAATCAAGTCCCTGTATAGGTTTACCTGCAATAGCTAATACTCCAAAAGTTTGAGGCATTTGTCTCCAACCAACAGTTCCTATAAATCTGTGGTCGTCAATAGCAACATATTTTCTACCTGCTATAAACGCATAGTTTCCAAGGGAATAAGCAATATAAGCTTGTGTAAGACGATCATTATGAGGATCAGCAACTGTTTCATACTTACTTTTTTGTGGTGCATAATCATCAACAAGTGCAGAAACATCGATAGCTTCTAAAACTGCTGATAATCCTTGAACTCCAAGAACTGTTCCAATTTTTACACCGACTTTGGTTCTAATAGTCAGAGCATTAGCTTCCTTCTTTCCTGATTTGTCAACATCTACATACTCATACCTTGGTCTAAACTCAAGATAAGGCTTAACATTTTCAATAAATGAAACCCCAAGTAAATCCTGAGCATTTGCTGAATTTGTTTGACCTGAAAGCAGGAATGCTCCACCTGCTAACAGGGCTGCTGCTCCTAAACTTAGCACTTTTCCCTTCATAACCAAACCTCCTTTTATGTTTGCCAGTTTTCTAAGAGTTTTTCTATTACTTCTTCACCTGATATGCCTAATTCTTTAGATAATTCTTCAAGACGGTCGTAAACTTTTTTAGGCAAATACATAACCACTCTGACTGGCCCTCCTTCTTCTTCCCTCATCTTGTCGTATAAGTTTTGCATTTCTTTTTTCTTCTCTCTTGGAACTGGTGCTCTCATAGATTTGAATTCAACAAGTTCGCCATCCTTGTAAACTCCAGATATTGTGGCATGAACCCAGTAGTATCCTTTATCTTTACGGAGATTTTTTACATAGCCCTGCCATGTTTTTCCCTGTTTGATAGTATCCCACAACTCCTTAAAAACAGACTTAGGCATATCAGGATGTCTTATTATGTTATGAGGTTTTCCTATAAGTTCCTCAGGTTTATATCCGGAAATTTCAGCAAATGTTTCATTAACATAGGTAATAACTCCCCTCAGGTCTGTTCTGGAAATTATCAGCTGGTTCTCAGGAACCTCCGTTTCCCAGAACATATCAAAAGTCTTATCCATTATTTCCTCTCAAAGCCTTTTTAATTAATAGTTAGAATTATTCTTTTACTTTTTCATTGTCCTAAGTCAATATTTACTAACTGATATATCCCTTAATATGACCTTTATAAACAATATCTTCTGCTCTTACATTTTCATCATTGAGAATTTCAGGAACATCATTGCTTAGCTTTTGCAGATACTCTGCAGCACTTTCCCATTCTTCCTCAGAATATGAATAAACCATATTGGCTGCAAGAACATTAGGAATTAATTGAATTTGTCTTAGTTTAAATGTTTCTTCATTAACATCCTCTCCTTCTATGATGATAATGATTTTCCCTTTTTCTTTATCATGAAAATAGACTTCACAAAGCCCACTTTCTTCTAATTCTTTAATAACTTCCTCTACATGTTCCGGTTCGGTAACTACTACTGCACTTGAGATATTCATGGTTTCAACCTCCAAAAAAATATTTTTCCATCATCACATCCGATGATAATTTCGTTCTCAGATAAAAATCTGATATTACTTGGTGTTGATTTGTGGCCTTTCAAATAGGTAATTGTTGTTCCCTCTTCTGTATTAACCACTTTTACATTGAATTTGTCATTGTAAACATAAGCTCCTATCTTGCCTGATGGACTTAGGCCAACAGAAAACACCATAAAATCGTCAGCATCAAATATTTGATATTGGTCAGTATTTAGATTGTAATAGACAGCTTTTTTATCTCTGCCTCCGGTGAAAGTCCTGTTGTTTTTAAAATCAACATCAAAGGCCTTATCTTTGTTAAGTTCTTCAATTACTTTGATAACTTTACCTGATTTAATATCTATAATCCGGGTATCTCCACTCTCATCTGTTAAAGCAAGTTTGGTTTTATTTTCATTGATTTCCATATCAGAGAAAAAGGACATACCGACAGACTTTCTGTAAATTACTTTCTTTGCTGTTATATCAAAAAGAACCACTTCATCACTGGTAAGACCGAAAATAAGATGATTGTTATCAACAAATCTTAGTTTTGCTATAGGAAGGTGCATTTTCCTATTAACTATTTTTATAAGCTTTTTATTTTGATAGATATATACTTCCCTACCTCCTCTTGTAGCCTGAACTGCTGCAGCTATAAGCTTTTGGTCCGGTGATACATCCACAGAAAATATTTTAGGAAGTTGTAGTTCACCCATAAAATCTTCAAATTTTGGATAGGAGATTTCATCCACAACTTTATGGGTTTTTAGGTCTATTATCTGAACTTTACCCCTTTCAGTAGCTACATAGGCCTTTTCACCGGAAACAGAGATATCACTGATAGCACCATCTAATTGAATAACATCCTGTAATTCCGGAGTAATAGCAAAAGCACAGCTTATAAACAAGATAAAACTAAGAAATATCTTCTTCATCATTTTCTATTTTTAATGGATAAACTTTTATTGCTCCTACTGGACATGAATTTAAGCAAAATCCACATCCTGAGCATTGATTTAAGTTAATTTCTGGGTTAAATAATCCATGGAATATAATTGCATTATCAAGGCAGGGTTCTTTACAGGAAAAACACATTGTTCCATGCCATGCAAGGCAAGAATTTTTTTCTATAGTAAAAAATGCATGGATTTTTTCAGGGTTTTCTAAAGATAAAACATCATATTCGCAGTTTTCTGCACACTTTTTACAAAATGTGCAACCTTTGGTTGAGAAAACTATATGAGGAGAACCATCCTGCAATCTGTATAGAATTTTTTCTTCACAGGCCAGAATACATTTTCCGTCACACTGGGAACATACTGAAAAATCTGTATCAGGTAAAGTATAAGGAGGTCTTATAATATTTTTTTCTTCTTCTGTAGATGGATTTTTTATTTCTTCTACAGTTGCTCTAGGAATAAAAGGAAGGGCTTTTAAAAAGCCCCTCCTGTCCATATTCCTGGACATTAATAAACTCCCTCGAATACGTTTTTGTATAGTATTGTTTTCTTTTTGGTTTCTGGATTTCTGTAATCAGGTCTAAATGTGTTTTTAACAAGTGGTTTTGCATTTGCCTGTGGTGCGTGACACTGGACACAGTTCCATCTTGCAGGATCAAGTTTGTTTAGTTTTACTACTTTTCCTTTTATAAGCTGGAAGAAATCTATAAAGTGTGTTGGAGAAACAGGTGTAGCTCCTATGCTTTTTGCAACTTTTGGGTTATGACATCCAAGACATGCATTATGGTCTTTTGTAATTGGGAGTAATCCTTCTACGCTGTGTGGGATCATTGGAGGAGCGTTTTCATATGCCCTTTGAAATCTTTTCGCCTGTCCCGGAGGTGCTTTTGGAAACTCAACAGGCGGTGGAGCTGCGTTTACATTAAGAGGTAAATGCCTATATGACAACTCTTCTGAAGATATTGCTTTTCCCTTTGGTGCTGAAGCTGTTCCTTTTGCTTGACAGCCAATTAATGCTATAGATATTCCCATTGCTGGGATAGCCATCAGCTTTACTAATTTTTTCTTAAGCATTGTTCTTCTCCTCCTTATTTGGTTTGTATCTAAAACCAAAGTTAAGTGCATCATCATTACATACTTCTATACATCTTCCGCAGTTGATACATTCTCCTGATGAAACAAACACACTTTCCTTTCCTATCATCCAGAGAACCTGTTTTTCTGGACATATATTTTTACAATTCATACAAAGTGTGCATTTGTCTGCATCATGTTTAACTCTAATAGCGGAAGGTTTAGTTACCAGTGAGAAAAAGCCACCTAATGGACATACATGGCCACACCAACCATTTTTGGTAGCGAATAAGTCAAACAGGAATACCCCTAAGACAGCAACCCATCCAAATCCCATTCCAAAAATCAGTCCTCTATGTAGCATAGATATAGGGCTTATAAGTTCAAATGCAGGTGCTCCAACAATAAAGGAAACTATCAAACTTAAACCAAGCACCCAGTATCTCACTTTCCTTGACAATCTCAGCTGCCATTCTTCCCTATGAATTCCTGTTTTGACCCGTATCCAATTTGCAAGGTCTGTAATCATATTGATGGGACAAACCCAACTACAGAAAGCTCTACCTCCAATAAACATATAAAAGAATAAGATTAACAAGGCTCCAATAATTACATCTGTTGCCAGTAAAGCTCCACTTGCAAATAGCTGAAGGACTGCATAAGGATCAGCAAGTGGTATAACATCAAATAGTTTAGAGGCACTTAAATTTCCTTGCAGTATTTTCCAGCCATAAACATTACCAGCAATATACAGTAGTAATATTGATATTTGCACTATTCTCCTGGCTATTAAGAATCTGTATTTGTATAAACTATTCATTGAACAAATCTCCTGAGTTCAGGTATTCTTCAGGTTTTTTCTTGCTACGTGGAGTTATTGTTTTCTGGATACCCTTGGAGCCTTTGAGCCTAAGTTCATCTTTTTTCTCCCATCCTTTTACGTAATGTTTACCTACTCTACCTAAGGCTATGTCCCTTGGTAAAACATAAATTGCAGGTTTCTCAGTTACACAGGCATGCTCACACATTCCACATCCTGTGCAGGCATCTGGATAAACAACCGGCAAAAGAAAAGCATGTCTTCCTGTTCTGGGATTTCTTCTAAGCTCAAGCTTTATAGCCTCATCCAGTAAAGGACATGCTCTATAGCAAGCATCACATTGGAGTCCCCAGTAAGCTATACAGTTTTCCTCATCAACCACGGCAACACCCATACGGGCTTTATTAATATCAAGAACTTTCTTTCCATTTTTGACTGAAGAAACACGGTCAGGGTCTAATGCACCTGTTGGACAAGGTGGAACGCAAGGAATATCCTCACACATATAACAAGGAATTTCCCTTGGAACAAAATAAGGAGTTCCCAGTGGAACTTCCTTTGGATAGTTATATTTATTTTCTTCCTTTGGTTTATGATCTCCTGGTGCCGCAAGTCTGAGAGTAGAAGTTTGTTTAGTAGTGTCTGGATTGTTTTCTCTGTTCTTACAGGCTTCTACACATAAACCGCATCTAATACATTTTTTCATAAATTCTTCTTCAGGAAGTGCACCAGGAGGTCTTAGGACTAATTCATCATATTTTGCTTCTGCAACATATCCACCCCAGATAGAACCTCCAAGGGCTGCAAGTCCCAGCCCCTGGAGCATCTGGATAAAGAATTTACGTCTTCCTTTGTCCACCTTTTTTCCTTCAGCCAATTTAACCCACCTTTACGCTTTGTAAATTTTGACTGCACATTTTTTGTAGTCTGTTTGTTTGGAAATTGGATCTGTAGCATCAAGTGTAACTTTGTTGATATAAACCCTTTCATCAAACCATGGGATAAATACAAGTCCTCTTGGAGGTCTGTTTCTTCCTCTTGTTCTTACTCTTGCTTTAACTTTTCCACGTCTGGATTCTACCCACACAAGATCATTATCTTTAACACCAAGTTTTTCTGCATCTTTAGGGTTCATATAACAGTATGCTTCAGGCATAGCTCTGTATAGTTCTGGAACTCTCATTGTCATTGTTCCAGAGTGCCAGTGTTCAAGAACCCTACCTGTTGCCAGCCAGAATGGATATTCATTGTCTGGTGGTTCTGGTGGATCCATATATGGTCTGAAGAAGATTTTGGTTTTGTTTGTAAGGTCTACTTTTTTAGGATCTGTTACATCAAAGAGATTTCCTTTTGGTAATTTTTTGAGTGCGTGGCCATAGAATGCAAACTTACCATCTTTTGGAGCTCTTCCTGCTTCAATTTCTCTTCTTGCATATGGGTCATAGTCTGCATTGAATCTCCAAGGTGTTTCTTTTCCATCAACTACAGGCCATCTAAGACCTCTTACTTTATGGTAAACATCAAATGGTGCAAGGTCATGACCTCTACCGAGTCCAAAGAGTCTGTATTCTTCCCAGAGAGCTTTATCTATGAAGAATCCATATCCTTTCCATGGTTTACCGTCTACACCGATAACATTTCTTTTATCTCCAACTGCACAAGTGTTTGGATGGATTTCTCCTGTATTAGGGTTTTTAGCAACAGGTTGTGGATATCTCAAGTCAACATCAGGAATTGTTCTTTTGAATGCTTTTTCTGAGAAGAGGACATCATAAAGTGTGTCATTTTCTGGGTCATAACCCATTTCTCTCGCTTTGTCTAATACGTTTGGAAGGACTGTTCCATCTGAAAGTTTCCATTCTTTCCATACTTCTTTTAGTTTAAAGAATTTAGAGAATTCAACGATATGCCATGTGTCTGGCATAGCTTCCCCTGGAGGTGTAACCTGTTGTCTCCAGTGTTGTGACCTTCTTTCTGCGTTTCCGTAAGCTCCCCATTTCTCATAAATCATAGCTGCCGGAAGAATAAGGTCTGCAACTTTCGCAGATATACCTGGATAAGAGTCAGAAACAACTATAAAGTTATCCATATTTCTGGCTGCTTTAATCCAGTGGTTAGCGTTAGCTGTATCTTGCCATGGGTTACATACTTGAACCCAAGCAAATTTAATTTTTCCATCTTCAAGGTCTCTCATAATTTTAACGATATGAGAACCTACTTTTGGATTTATTGTTCCGTGTGGAATATGCCATATTTTTTCAGCTGCTTTTCTGTGTTTTGGATTGAATACAACCATATCAGCAGGTAGTCTGTGTGCGAATGTTCCAACTTCTCTTGCTGTTCCACAAGCAGAAGGCTGTCCTGTGATTGAAAATGCACCATTACCAGGTTGAGCCTGTTTTCCAAGTAAGTGGTGAATCATGTAAGCCTGTTCGTTTACCCATGAACCTCTTGTGTGCTGGTTGAATCCCATTGTCCAGAATGTAACAGCTTTTCTGTTTTTATCTATATAAAGTTCTGCCATTTTTTTCAGTTTTTCTTTGAACTGTTCTAATGGCTCATCTGGGTCACCTTTTGCAATTCTCGCTACATAGTCAAGTGTATATGGTGCAAGAGCTTTTTTGAAATCTTCAAATGAAATAATCCAGTGTTTACCGGCCTGTTTGACGTGTTTCATTTTGATTGTATCGCCTTCTTTATATCCATAAATGCTAAGAGCCGGTGCTTCAAGAGCGGATACTTTTTTAACGGCTTGTTTCATAATCGTTTGCATTTCTTTGTCACTGTATCCAAGTTCTCTTGCATGTTTTGGATTTCTCATTCCATATCCGGTATCGATATAACCTGTTGTGAACACACAGTATTTGTTTACAAAGTCCCAGTCTATAGCTTCTGGATGGTTATAAACAATTTCTCTTGCAATGTAGTTCATTATTGCAAGGTCAGTTTGAGGTCTGAAAACAATATCAATATCCGCCAAATCCATTGTTCTGTGTCTGAATGTTGAAAGAACTACAACTTTGACATTATCAGGGTCCGATAATTTTCTGTCTGTAACCCTTGCCCACAGGATTGGGTGCATTTCAGCCATATTTGAGCCCCAAACAAAGAATGTATCTGTGAGCTCAATGTCGTCATAACATCCTGGTGGTTCGTCAATTCCGTAAGTCTGGATAAATCCAACAACAGCAGATGCCATACAGTGTCTTGCGTTAGGGTCTATGTTATTGGAACGGAAGCCAGCTTTCATAAGTTTTGCTGCAGCATAACCTTCCATAATTGTGTATTGTCCTGAACCGAAAATTGCAACTCCTTCAGGCCCTAATTCGTTATAAGCTTTTTTGAACTGCTGAACCATTACTTCGTAAGCTTTTTTCCAGCTTACAGGTCTGAATTTACCTTTCTTGTCAAATTCGCCTTTATCATTCATTCTGAGAAGTGGTTTTGTTAAACGGTCAGCACCATACATAATTTTGGCGGTAAAGTATCCTTTGATACAGTTAAGACCTTTGTTAACCGGAGCTTTTGGGTCACCTTTTACCGCAACAATACGGTCATCTTTAACCGCAATCATAATTCCACAACCGGTTCCGCAAAAACGGCATACCGCCTTATCCCATCTCCAACCTGCTTCAGCCTGTGAAGCCGCAGCCAGAGCATCTTCTGGAACTTCCACACCTACTGCAGCTGCAGCGGCTACAGCAGCAGTGGTTTTCAGGAAGTCCCTACGGGACATTTCAAATCCCGAGGTTTGCTGCTTTTTCTCTTCCTTGACCTCCATCTTCTACTCCTCTCCTGTAAGGTTCTATTTTTTCAGAACCTTACAGGGCTGGGCTATTTCTATTCCGCCATTTAAACAGGATAGACCAACCCAGCAGGCGGTAATTTTGTCTATCCTGTGAAATAAAAAGAGAGATTGGTTTCTATTGATAACTTGGAGAACCAGTCTGTCTGGTGCCTTTGTTTGTGTTATAGTTTTCATCTTAAATCCATTATTTATACTTTGTAACCTTTAAATTAAAAACTTGATTAAGGTAAAGCATTGACATAGATCAATTCAATAGGCCTATTTAATTTTTCAATAATTAACCCATTCCCAAGGCTTTTTTTACTTCGTCATTTGCCATTTCAATTGTCCATTGGGGTTCCCATACAAGCTCAATATCTACGTTTTCCACACCTTCAAGATTTCTAACAGCACTTTCTACCCAACTGAGAATTGTTCCAGATAAAGGACATGAAGGAGATGATAAGGTCATTTTGATTTTTACATTTCCATCTTGAACATCAACATCATAAACAAGTCCCAAATCTACGATATTAAATCCAATTTCCGGGTCTATAACATTTTTTAGTGCTTTATAAACATCTTCTTTTGTAACAGCCATTTTAGTCCTCCACTTTGAAATTTAAGATGTAGTAAATCAGATAGATAAAAATTAGAACGGCAATAAGCATCAATACAGTTCCCAGAATAGAGATAATAGGTATATTTAGAAGTGTTCCTATAAATAAAACAGCAAATCCGAGCGAGTAAATAGTTATCTGTATATCAGGTATTTTCTTAGGTAGCATATCTGCCAGCATTGGAACTTTTTTCTTTCCAACAAGATTGGAAAAACGGTGAAACCAGGTCAGGAAAGGAACAATTTTGAACATACTACCGTATATCAAAACAGGGAAAAATCCAAAGATAAGGGAGATACCAGATGAATATACAGCTTTTTCCCAAAATGGAATTAAAGCCCCAGTAATAACAGTCAGTATCAATACAAAATGGCTGTAAAACATTGTATCCATACCAATATCTTTGGTTCGGCGGGGTCTTTTAGAGTAAATCTCATAAACTTGAAGAAGATAAAAAATCATACCGGCTAAAATAAGATAAATAGTTGCGGTTAAAAAATAACGATTACCTGTCCAAAGAAAAACTACCCCGCCAATAAAAACAGCAATAATCATCAGATAAAATGCAATGTTTACATATCTATCATTAAATTTATGGGCAAGACTAAACATAGGAAGAAGAACCATAGAAACACCCATAACAACCATTGGGATAAATCCAAGCAACGTAAAAATAATATGTGCTACAACCAGCTTGAAAATATCAGATATCCAACCTGCGAAAAAATTCAAAGAAAGGAAAATACCTAAAGAAATTCCTATAAATAAAGAGATATTTGCTGCTATCAAAAATTTTGATGTAATATCAAATTTTTCCAGATGTTTTAAGCTCATAATAAAGTTGAAAATAAAAATTAGCATGGAAATATAAAGGAATATTGCACCAACAGGCAATAAAAAGAATAGGTTTCCATTAATTAGAGAAAACACAAATAATAGTATTCCTGCCAAATAAATATAAAACTGTAAATATCCCAGTCTAAATGAGAAAACAGGAACTTCCAGTGCAACAGGAATGAGCTGATATAAAGCCCCAAAAATAATCATCATCACAAAACCAAGAAGTTGAATATGAACAATAGCTGCATTTTGAAGATTGTAAAAAGGTTGAGCAAACTGTGAACCAAAAGACAGTAAAACTATAAGAGCAATCAGATTTAAAGCGACCCCTCCTATAAAATAATGAAGGACCAGAGAAAACGGAGGGGCAAACTTTGTAGCCAGACTTCCTACTATTCTCATTATTCTTTTAGTTTAAAAATTATTTTGTATCGGCCATCTTCCAATTCTTCAACCTGATAGTCAAATTTGTCTTCAATTTTTTCAAATAATCCCATAGGCTTTTTATGATTAATCATTACAGCTCTTTTATTAGGACTATCTATTAGAGATAATACTGCAAGTGCATTTACCATAGGTTCTGGAGGACCCAGTTTTGAAGTATCAAACTCATAATAAATAATTCCATCTTCTTCATATTGATAAACAGGAACAGTTGCACCTTCCACCTGAATTTCCTTTTTCTCTGCCATTTTTCCCTCCAAAAATTCTTTTGGTCTTAATTGTTATATCTTTAAAATCAAAAAGCATTGATCAAAATCAAAAAGGTTAGCCTTTACTAACTTTTACAAAAACCAATAATATTAATACTTATTTAATAATTTATATTTTTGTATATTATGTTATAATGTCCTTTAATACATTGAGAGGGGATGCGATGTATAGGGCTCGGGATATATTTCTTTTCAAACATCTAAGCGACCAGCAACTTGAAAAAATTCAACAGATTTCATTTATAAAGGAACTTAAAAGGGGAGAAATTCTTTTTTGGGAAGGAGAAAGACCTGATTATCTTTATATTTTGCTGGATGGAACAATAAGGGTTTTTAAAACAGATAACAAGGGTAATGAAATTACCTTACACTATTTTTACCCTATAAATATGATTGCAGAAGTGGCTAACTTTGAAAATATCCCTTATCCAGCTTCAGCAGAAGCAGAAACAGATAGCATTGTCCTGGCAATAGATTATGATAAATTCAAAAGAGAACTGTTAAGCGACCCAGAAATATCATTTAACATAATAAAGTCTTTATCAGACAAGATAAGAATTCTCAATGACTTCATAGTGCAAAATATGATGATGGACGCTGTTACAAGGGTTGCAAAATTTCTATATGAACACGAGGATTTATTTCATCAACTTAAACATAATAAAATAGCTTCCCTGCTTAACATCACCCCTGAAACATTTTCCAGAATTTTGAAAAAATTCAAACAACAGGAAATTATAGAAAAAAATGGAAAAGAGCTTGTCATTCATAAAGACAAGCTCAAGAACTATATTTAAAAGCTTCTTATTTTTCTGTTTCTAAATGCAAGAACTATAACTATGCCAACGATTGCAATTGCCCAGTAAACCCATGTTGGAATTGGGACTGGGTCTCCTGCTGCATAGGAGTGTAACCCTGACAAATAGAAATTAACCCCAAAATATGTCATCAGAACTGAAGAAAATGCCAGAACAGACATCACAGCAAAAGCGTAAGTTGAGCGCATCCAGGGAACAAGCTTTGTATGTAAAACAGCAGTATAAACCAGTATAGTAACCAATGCCCATGTTTCCTTAGGATCCCATCCCCAGTATCTTCCCCAGCTTTCATTTGCCCATACACCACCAAGGAAGTTTCCTACAGTAATAAGAGACAGACCTATTATCATAGACATCTCATTAATTCTCGTAGCCTCCAAAATGGATAATTCAATCTGCCTTTGCTTTTCATCCTGAACTTTTGGATTTCTGATAATAAATAAAATTAGTGTTATAAATCCAAGTAAAGCCGATAAGCCTAAAAATCCATAACTGGCTGTTATTACAGAAACGTGTATTGTAAGCCAGTATGATTTAAGAACAGGCACAATATTAGTTATTTGAGGATCCATCCAGCTAAGGTGTGCAACAAATAATGTTAATCCAGCCAGAATTCCTGTTGAAGCAACAGCAAAGGGTGACTGTCTTGCAAAAACAATTCCTGCCAGTGCTATAGTCCATGCTATATAAATAAGGGATTCATACCCATTACTCCATGGAGCATGTCCTGAAATATACCATCTAAGTCCAAGATTGAAAGTATGGGCTATAAATCCAAGAATCATAATCCCAAGAACAACCTTAGTCGGTAGTTCCAATCTCAAAGAAGGTTTTATAAGCTTTGCAAATATGAGAAGTAATAAAGCAAGTCCGGAGAATAAATATACAAATATTAGTCTTTCAAAGATATTGAGCCTGTTATATAGTATCTCGGCTTTGATTTTAGTTTCTGACGGATAAATATCTTTACCATTTACTTTTTGGTATTCTTTAATCTCTGCAAGAACTTTATCTGCCAAATCCCATTTGTTTTCTTTTATTCCTTTATCAAGCGCTGCAAAATAAGCAACAAGAAGCATTCTTACTTTTTCAGCTTCATCTTTAGGAAAATGTTCAATAGCAGCTTTTGGACTATACCATGTGTGGTTAGGATCATCTTTTTTAGGGAATATCCTGAATAACTCCCCTGTAAAGACCATATACAAAATATTCAATCTCTCATCTATTTTTAGCAGTTCTTTGTCAAATTGATTTCTACGGGCTGGTCTTTTTCTCCTTGCATAATCAACAGCATCTGCCAGCTTATAATTACCATTTCTATCAAAGGCATCTATAAATGCAAAATATTTTGCGTCCTGCGGAATACCCAGCATTTTCTTAATGGCAGGGTGGAAAACCTTGATTATCGGAATTTGCTGCCAGTAAGATGGCATTACAAGCATCCCAAGTATTATCTGATTATGGTCAAGACCGAAAAATGACCTTCTTTTTGAAACTTTATTAAGAACATCAATAGCCAGAGTGTCTATAGGTTCTAATCTTCCATCTGAAGACTGGGTAAGCAATGTTCCGAAATTATCTGCATGTTCTTTGTTTATTTTTTTGACCTGTTGTATGGCTTCTTTAATATCTATCTTATGTGGATTTTCAGCAGCAATTGAATTTCCCCAAAAACCTAAAAAGGCAAAAACAAGAGCAACTTTTAACAGATTTTCAACCTTTAATCTTGCAAGCCTTCCAAATCTGGAATATGGATTAAGGAGGTTTAAAAATAGTCCCAGTGCCAGCATGATATACCCTATATAAGTAGGTATTTTTCCTGGATCGTGGTTAACAGATAAAACTGTTCCTTTTTCATCAGGGTCATATGAAGATTGGAAAAATTTATATCCACCATACTCAAGGGTATGGTTCATATATATTTTGTATTCAAACTCTTTATTATGTTGTGGGTCTTTTACAACAACAAGACTTTCATAAGAAGAAGGTCTCATGGAACCGGGATATCTTTTTAAGATAAAGTCCTTCAGATAGATATAGAATGGCAAATGAATATCTTTAGAACCCCATTGTAAAGTAACTTTAATATCACCTATTTTGATTGTTTCAGGTTCTCCAACAATATTTGACCTCATTCCACCACCCAGTAGCTTTACTATTTTTTTCTGACCATCATAATCAACCTCAACAACAAGTCCTGCTTCCCCCTGACCAACTTTTAGAGAAGAATTTGTTTTAGGAACAACATCAACTTTTGCAGAAGGTAAAGCTTGACGGACAACAAATTGAATACCGTGAACAATATACATACGCTTAGGAATGAGTTCTCCTTCCTTATCTATCTCCCCTGATTTTTGAGTTGCCATCTCAAAAAATTTTATTTTCTCGTTTGATTTTATATAGAACTTGCCATCCTTAACATATATATACAGATAAGATTTTTTAGTGTTTGCAGGAATTTCTTTACCAAAAGAAAGAATAAAATCCCCAAGGTCATAGTAATCCCCATACTTAAGAATTTTTTGCGTAGGCTGTCCATCAAGCATAAAAACAACACGCATCATAGGAATACCATTTTTAGCAGGAACAATTTTTTTCTCAGCATGGGGATAATAAGCTACATATCTGACAACAAGGTCTTTACCGTCAATATTTAGTTTTTCTGTAAATCTATTAGTCCAATCGGTGATTGCAGAGAAAAGAACCTTCTTTTCTTTTTTTACTGTTTTGTCTCCCTTCTGGGCTGTTATGCTTAGAAATGCATCTGAAGATAAAATCTCATTACTCTGATGACCTTCTCTGATATGCATTAATCCTTCATATCCAAAGTATCTGGTTAGAGCAGCACCAAGAAATATCATTAGAAAGGAAAGGTGAAATATAAGGGCAGGCAGTTTCTTAAGTCGCCACATACGGTATTTGAAAATATTTCCGATTAGATTAATAGCCAGCAGTATCCACAGGATTTCAAACCATCTGGCACCATAAACCAGTGCCCATGCCGTCTCACTGCCAAAATCATTTTCTATAAAAGTTGCAAACCCAATAGATATAGCAAAGATTAAAACAAGAAAAATCATAAATTCTATAGAAATAAGGCCATTCCAGACCTTTTTTATAATACTCACTGATTGCTACCTCCTTCCGTATAAAGCCAAATCTTATTCCTCATATATGAAAAATCTGTGAAAACAATAAATTAAACCTTTTTCCTATAGACTTCAAATTAAAATCGGATAAAATGTTTATAAAAAATAGGAGATATATCATGTCTGTGTTAGTAGAGTTTTCTATGTTCCCAACAGATAAAGGCGAAAGTGTTAGCGGATACGTATCCCGTATTATAAAAATGATAGATGAGTCAGGGGTTCCTTACAAACTCACACCTATGGGAACAGTCTTTGAAACAGAAACAATGGAAGAAGCCCTTGATATAATAAACAAAGCATATAAACAGCTGGAAAAAGACTGCAACAGGGTCTATTCTGTTGTTAAGTTTGATATCAGAAAAGGTAAATCAAACAGACTTATCCAGAAAATTCAATCAGTAGAAAAGAAATTAGGAAAGCAGGTTAGCAAATGATTTTAAAAAGAGTTCGGCTAAGAAATTTCCTTGCACATGATGATACAGAGATAGAATTTTCTCCTTCAGGGATAACAGTATTTATTGGAGAAAACGGAGCTGGAAAAAGCTCAATAATAGAAGGAATAGTTTACGGGATATTTGGAAAAACAGACAGGGGAAAATTAGAAGACCTTGTTAAATGGGGAAAAAGAGAAGCTACCGTAGAGGTTGAATTCCAGAAAGGAAACTCAGAATACAAAGTAGAAAGGACAATAACAATTCGTGGTAACAAAGGAAGTTCAACAGGTGTTATTTATAAAAAAGAAAAAGGAAAATACAGACCCTACTATCAAAAACATATATCAAGAGAAATCCCCAAAATAACAGGCATAAGCTACAAAACATTCTTATCCTCAGTTCTGGTAAAACAGGGGGATATAGAAGGTTTGATAGAACTCTCCCCAAAAGACAGGGCAAAAATATTTGAAGACCTTCTGGATATGTCCCTTTACCAGCTTATAGCCGAAAATATAGCAACAAAAAGAAAAGTTCTTCAAGAACAAGTTAAATGGCTTGAAAAGGAAACCGAGCAGCTAAAAGAACTGGAAACACAGACAGAAAAACTACAAGAACAGCTTGAAAGCTTAAAAACTCAGCAGGAAGAAAAGCAAAAAGAACTAAAGCAGTTAAACGAAGAACAGACAAAACTCCAAAAGCAGATAGACCTCCTCCAATCAGAAAAAGAAAAACTAATCAAAACAAAAGCCCACATAGAAAAACTACAGGAAGTAATAAATATTAGCCACAAAAACCTGAAATCCCTTGAAGAAAAAATTCAGCATATAAATAAAGAAAAAGAAAAACTACCACACCTAAAAAAACAGGTGGAAAATC
This sequence comes from Persephonella sp., assembly GCF_027023985.1. Classification (NCBI taxonomy): domain Bacteria; kingdom Pseudomonadati; phylum Aquificota; class Aquificia; order Aquificales; family Hydrogenothermaceae; genus Persephonella; species Persephonella sp. The sequence continues at coordinate 73,828 of NZ_JALVTW010000029.1, forward strand.
TTAAACAACTGGA